>JAYSCE010000212.1:0-3091 GCA_041915035.1 Xanthobacter sp. | reverse complement strand
ACGAGATCGCGCCAGTGCTCCCGGCCCGGCGTGGCGACGGGCGCCACGGTGATTTTGAAATCCTCGGCGTTGTCCGCGTTGGTCAGGAAGATCAGGCTGTCGACGCCGCTGAGGTCGGGATGGTGCTCCACCTCATAGCGCACGCCCTCGGTGCGCGGCGCGATGCAGCGGGGGGCGGCGGCCGGGTCTTGAAGGTCCAGGAGGTGGACCTCGGAGGTCTCGTGGTCGCCGCAGGCGATCAGGCCGTAGCGGCGGGACTGGGTTTCCCCAAGTGACACGAAGAAGCCCTTGTCCGGCTCCTCGTAGATCAGCGTATCCGTCTCCGGCGCGGTACCGAGGACATGGCGGAAAACGAGGGAGGGGCGGTGCTCGGCATCCCGGCGGATGTAATAGAGCACGCTGCCGTCAGCGCTCCACAGGAGATCGCCGGTGGTTTCCTCGATGGCGTCGGAAAGGTCCGTGCCGGTCGCAAGGTCGCGGATGCGGATGGAATAAAGCTCGGCGCCGGACGTGTCGGCGGAGAAGGCGAGGCGGCTATGGTCGGCGCTGTGCCGCCAGTGGCCGAAGTGGAAGTAGGCCTTGCCCTCGGCCTCCCTGTCGCCGTCGAGCAGGATGACCTCCTCGCCGTCCGGCAAGGCCTTGCGGCAGGCGAGCGGGTGCTGTCCCCCCTCCCGGTGGCGCGAATAATAGGCGAAGGGGCCGTCCGGCGCGGGAACGGAAGAATCGTCTTCCTTGATCCGCCCGCGCATCTCTGCGACCAGCGCCGCCTTCAGGCCGCCGAGCGGTGCGAACCAGGCGTCCGCATAGGCGTTCTCGGCCTCCAGATAGGCCCGGATGTCGCCATCGAGCACGGAGGGGTCGCGCATGACGGCGCGCCAGTTATCGGCGCGCAGCCAGGCGTAGTCGTCGGTGAGGGAAAGTCCGTGGACGGTGCGGGTCGACGGGCGGCGAGGGGCGCGCGGCGGCTCAGGCGCCACGGTCTGCCTCGCCGTCCGGCTTCAGGGAGAGGGCGGTGCCGTTCATGCAGAAGCGCAGGCCGGTGGGTGCCGGGCCATCCGGAAAGACGTGGCCGAGATGGCTGTCGCAGGATGCGCAGCGCACCTCGATGCGGCGCATGCCGTGGGAGACGTCCTCATGGGTGACGACCGCGTCGGGCGACACCGGCTGGAAGAAGCTCGGCCAGCCCGTTCCGGAATTGTACTTGGTCTCGGAGCGGAACAGCGGCGTGCCGCAGGCGACGCAGGAATACAGGCCGGCGCGCTTCTCATCCCAGTAGGGGCCGGTGAAGGCGCGCTCGGTGCCGGCCTGACGGGTGATTCGGAACTGCTCGGGCGTGAGGCAGGAGCGCCATTCGCTTTCGCTCTTCACGATCTTGGTGTGGTCCGCGTCGGAAGGGGCAGAGGTGGACATGGAAGAACCCCGGTCTGATTTGTCGCAGAGGTAGGCATTCCATATGGCGACGGCAAGGCTCTCCCGATCACATGCCCGCGGGCTGCTCCGAGGCGCCGCGGCGGCTCGCACCCAGTGCAGATTTGCGATTTTGCGACAACTGAAGAAGATGAGCCGTATTGCCGAAATATCGGTTGCAAAGTCGAAAGTGCGAAACTAACACGGACACATAGCCGTCTTCGCAGCATCCGTGCGCGGGCGACTGTTCAGGGTACGTACACTGTCCGGGGTTCGTACACTGTGTGTCTGCGGACGAGTGCCGCGGGGGGGCGACGAAAGCGTCCCGGCGATGTCTTGCGTCTTGGTGGCGCCTTTGCAGCACTGGGCTCCACCTTAGTCGCATGCGCCGAGTTCTCCCGCTCCGCCCGCCGATTGCATGTCCTGATTGTTCGGAAGCGCGAAACCTGACCGGCCGCGCATTCGTCATCACAAGCCATCTCAACGCGAAGCAGGTCCCATGAGCGACACCACCGAACAGACGGCATACATCGAGCTCGCGACGGACATCATCTCCGCCTATGTCGGCAACAACACGGTTGCCGCGACCGAGCTGCCGGCCCTCATCAACGATGTCTTCCTCGCCCTCACGCGCCTCGGCACCGGCGAGGCGCCGGCCAGCGCCGAGCCGCTGAAACCGGCGGTGGCGGTGAAGCGTTCCGTGCATCCGGACTTCATCATCTGTCTTGAGGATGGGCTGAAGTTCAAATCGCTGAAGCGCCACCTGCGCACGCGCTACGACATGACGCCCGAGCAGTATCGCGAGAAGTGGAACCTGCCTGCCGACTATCCCATGGTCGCGCCCAACTATGCCGCCGCCCGGTCCGAGCTGGCCAAGCAGATGGGACTCGGCCAGCAGCGTCGGCGGGGCTGAAGGGCCGCCACCGATATCAAAAAGGCCCGGCGTTGACGCCGGGCCTTTTCATTTGTCGAGCCTGCGAAAGGCGCCGATCACTCGGCGGCGAGGCGCACCTGCGGCTGCGCATCACGCACGGCGGCGTCGACGTGCGTCTCGAAGCGGGCGAAGTTCTCGCGGAACATGTTCACCAGCCGGCGCGCGGTGGCGTCAAAGTCCGCCTTGTCCGCCCAGGTCTTGGACGGATAGAGGATGTGCGGCTCGATGCCTGGCACCGAGGTCGGCACCTCGAAGCCGAAATAGGGATCGGTGCGGAAAGAGGCGCCCTTGAGCGACCCGTCCAGCGCTGCCGTCAGCAGCGTGCGGGTGACCTTGATGGGCATGCGCCGGCCGGTGCCGAACTTGCCACCGGTCCAGCCGGTGTTGACCAGCCAGCAGTCGACGCCGTGCTCTGCAATGAGGTCGCGCAGGAGATTGCCATAGACCGAAGGGTGGCGCGGCATGAACGGCGCGCCAAAGCAGGTGGAGAAGGTGGCTTCCGGGTCCTTCACGCCCTTCTCGGTGCCCGCGACCTTCGCGGTGTAGCCTGAGAGGAAGTGATACATGGCCTGCGCCGGGGTGAGCCGCGCGATGGGTGGCAGCACGCCGAAGGCGTCGCAGGTGAGCATCACCACGTTCTTGGGCTGGCCCGCCCGCCCGGTGGGGCTGGCGTTGGGGATGAAGGCGAGGGGATAGCAGGAGCGGGTGTTCTCGGTGAGGCTGCCGTCGTCGAAGTCCGGCACGCCCGTT
>JAYSCE010000211.1:0-7228 GCA_041915035.1 Xanthobacter sp. | reverse complement strand
GACGAGCGCGAGCAGACCCTCAACCAGCTGCTGGTGGAGATGGACGGCTTCGAGGCGAACGAGGGTATCATCCTCATCGCGGCGACCAACCGTCCGGACGTGCTCGACCCTGCTCTGCTGCGTCCCGGCCGCTTCGACCGCCAAGTCATCGTCCCGAACCCGGACGTGGTCGGCCGCGAGCAGATCCTGAAGGTGCATGCCCGCAAGATCCCCGTCGCTCCCGACGTGAACCTGAAGACCATCGCCCGTGGCACCCCCGGCTTCTCCGGCGCGGACCTCGCCAACCTCTGCAACGAGGCGGCGCTGATGGCGGCCCGGCGCAACAAGCGCATGGTCACCATGTCCGAGTTCGAGGACGCCAAGGACAAGGTGATGATGGGCGCCGAGCGTCGCTCCCTCGTGATGACCGAGGAAGAGAAGATGCTCACGGCCTATCACGAAGGTGGCCATGCCATCGTCGCGCTCAACGTGCCGGCGACGGATCCGGTCCACAAGGCCACCATCATCCCGCGCGGCCGCGCGCTCGGCATGGTCATGCAGCTTCCGGAACGCGACAAGCTCTCCATGAGCTATGAGCAGATGACGTCGCGCCTCGCCATCATGATGGGAGGACGCGTGGCCGAGGAACTCGTGTTCGGCCACGACAAGGTGACGTCCGGCGCCGCCTCCGACATCGAGCAGGCGACCCGCCTCGCGAAGATGATGGTGACGCGCTGGGGCTTCTCCGACCTGCTCGGCCAAGTCGCCTATGGCGAGAACAACGAGGACGTGTTCCTCGGCATGTCCATGCAGCGCCATCAGAACGTGTCCGAAGCCACCGCCCAGACCATCGATAAGGAGGTCCGGCGGCTGGTGGACGAGGGCTATTCCGAGGCGAAGCGCATCCTCACCGAGAAGTACGACGACCTTGAAGCTCTGGCCCGCGGCCTTCTCGAATACGAGACCCTCTCGGGCGACGAGATCGTGGACCTCCTCGACGGCAAGACGCCGAACCGGGAGAGCGTGATCGAACCGTCCAACCCGCGCGGCTCGGCCATCCCCACCACCAAGCGCCCTCGTCCCGGTGGCGCCGGCGGCTCCATCGAGCCTCAGCCCCAGGCTTGAGGTGTGTAGGATAGGAAAACGCCCGCGCAAGCGGGCGTTTTTCGTTTGTGACGGGCGCCCTCCGTTGCTGTGCGCGCCTAAGGGCAGGACACGGAGGGCGGGTTCTGCGCAGAATCCATCGACACCACCGGCTGCGCGAGTCATAGGCAGGGCTCATGTCCCTCCTCGCCCGCACCTCCATTGTCTCGGCGGCAACCCTCGTGTCCCGCGTGCTGGGCTTTGCCCGCGATGCGGCCACGGCCGCCGTGCTCGGCGTCGGACCGGTGGCGGATGCGCTGGCGGCGGCCATGGCGTTGCCGTTGCTGGCACGCCGGCTACTGGCAGAAGGCGCCTTCAATCTTGCCTTCATTCCAGCGCTCGCCCGAACAGGCGAAGCCACGGGAGCCGACGATGCGGCGGCCGGCCGTCTGGCGGGCGCGACCCTGCTGCTGCTCTGCGGTCTCCTGCTCGCGTTCGCGGCTCTCGTCGCGCTCTTCATGCCGCAGGTGATCGGTCTGATGGCGCCGGGCTTCGAGGCGGGCGGGCATCGGGCGGACGTCGCCATCCTCTGCGGTCGGGTGGTGGTTCTCTATCTCCCGCTCGCGGGGCTCGCGGCGATCTACGGCGGCATCGCCAATGAAGCCCATCGGGTGCTGCTGCCGGCATTGGCTCCCGCAGCGGCCAATGTCACGGTGCTGGCGGTCATCGGCGTTTTGCTCGCCAAGGGGCTGATGGAGAGCGACACGGCCGCCTTTGCTATCGCAGCGGCGCAGGTGGGCGCGGGCGCCGCTCAGTTTGCCATCATGCGGCGGGCGGCCAAGGCCTGCCCGGCGCTGCCACTGTTCCGTGTGCTGAGGCCTCACGATCTCCGGGCGGCGCTTGGGGTGCTGCGGGCGGCCTCGCCCGCGCTGCTCTTTGCCGGGCTGAGCCAGCTCCGCTTCATCATCGTGGTGGCAGCCGTGTCCGCCAGTCCCGGAGCGGTGGCGGCACTGAACTACGCACAGCGGCTGATGGACCTTCCCCTCGGTCTCGTCGGCGCCAGCGCCGGTGCCGTCCTCGTGCCGGCGCTGCTCCGGCGGGGGAAGGCCGAGGCCGCGGACGATGCCGGCCGGGCGGTGCTGGCGGCGCTCGCCTTCGCCCTGCCAGCAGCTGTCGGGCTTGCCGTTCTTGCCGAGCCTATCGTCGTCACGCTGTTCCAGCGGGGCAGCTTCGATAGCGAAGACGCACGGCTCACGGCGGCCCTGCTGGCCGTGCTTTCGCTCTCGCTGCCGGCGCAGGGGCTGGAGCGCATTCTCTCCGCCGCCGCCTCCACGTCCGGACAGATAAAGGCGGCGGAGCGAATCGCGCTCGGCTCACTGCTCATCTGCGTTGTCGCTGCCGCTGGGCTTGGAACCATCAGCGGCCCCCTGGCCGCGGCGGGGTCTATGGTGCTGTCCTCCGTCGCGTCCATCCTGGGCTTGGGGGGCGTCCTCATCGTCCGCGGCGCGCTGCGGTTCTCGCTCCCCGTGGTGCTCTCCTCGGTGGGCCTCGCGGCGGCGAGCCTCGGCATGGGTTTCGCTGTGTACGTGTTCGCGGCAGCGTGGCCCGCGCCGATGGGAACGCTTTCTGGCATCGCGCGGCTGATCGCTCTGGTTCTCAGCGGCGGACTTGTCTACGGCGCCGGTGCACTCGCCGTGAAGGCGGCTGTGTCGAAGGCCTGGACGGGGCGCGTCTGAGCCGGGGGCAGCGTGGCGGGCCGCGCCCTTGCGCCCTGCCGCCCCAGGTGGCATGACGCGCCGCATTCACTTTCGCGGGCGGCTGCCCGTGTTCAGGTCGAGCGGCGCGCCGCTCTTTGGGGAGTTCGCCATGGCGGCGGTCGCAGAACGCGTATTTTCCGGCGTGCAGCCCACGGGCAACCTGCATCTCGGCAATTATCTCGGCGCCATCAAGCGCTTCGTGGAGCTGCAGAAGAGCCACGAGTGCATCTATTGCGTGGTCGACCTCCATGCCATCACCGTCTGGCAGGACCCGGAAGAGCTGAAGCGTCACACCCGCGAGGTGACGGCCGCCTTCATCGCTTGCGGCATCGATCCCAAGGCCCATATCGTGTTCAACCAGAGCCAGGTGTCCGGACATGCCGAACTCGCCTGGGTCTTCAACTGCGTCGCCCGCATGGGCTGGCTGAACCGCATGACGCAGTTCAAGGAGAAGGCCGGCAAGGACCGCGAGAACGCATCCGTGGGCCTGTTCGCCTATCCGACGCTGATGGCCGCCGACATCCTGCTCTATCGCGCCACCCATGTGCCGGTAGGCGACGACCAGAAGCAGCATCTCGAGCTGACCCGCGATATCGCCCAGAAGTTCAACACGGACTTCGCGCCCTCCATCGCCGCCAACGGCCATGGCGAAGGCTATTTCCCCATCACCGAACCGCTCATCGCCGGGCCGGCGACGCGCGTGATGAGCCTGCGAGACGGCTCCAAGAAGATGTCGAAGTCGGAGCCATCCGACTTCTCCCGCATCAACCTCACCGATGATGCCGACGCCATCGCCGGCAAGGTGCGCAGGGCGAAAACGGATCCGGAACCGCTTCCCTCGGAGGAAGAGGGGCTGAAGGGGCGGCCGGAGGCGGACAACCTCGTCGGAATCTTCGCCGCCCTGTCGGACACCGCCAAGGCGCAGGTGCTGGCGGACTACGGCAATGCCCAGTTCTCGGTCTTCAAGGCCGCGCTGGTGGATCTTGCCGTGGCAAAGCTCGGCCCTATCGGCACCGAGATGCAGCGCCTGATGGCCGATCAAGCCGCCATCGACGCGATTCTTGTCGACGGCGCCGACCGCGCGCGGGTGATCGCCGACCAGACCATTCGCGACGTGAAGGACATCGTCGGCATGGTGCGCTGAGTTGAGCCGCCGGCGCGGCCTTGCCCGCGTCGGGTGCGGCGCCTAAGTGTGGGGCATGTCGCCCGACGCAGAGGAGGCCGTGATGCCGCAGATGAACGCCACGGTCGATCCGGAAGAGGTTTCCCGCTTCGAGGCGCTGGGCGCTGAGTGGTGGGACGTGAAGGGCAAGATGGCGCCGCTGCACGCCATGAACCCGGCACGCCTCGCCTTCCTGCGCGACACGCTGGTGCGCCACTTTTCCCGGGACGCCCGGTCGCTTCGCCCGCTGAAGGGCCTGTCCCTCGTCGACATCGGCTGTGGCGGAGGCCTTCTCAGCGAGCCCCTCGCCCGCATGGGCACCGAGGTGACGGGCATCGATCCGGCCCCCGGCAACGTGGACATCGCCCGCGCCCACGCGGCGCTATCGGGCCTTGCCGTGACCTATGAGGCCGAGACCGCCGAGGCGCTGGCCGAGCGGGGTACGCGCTTCGATGTGGTGGTGGCGCTGGAAGTGGTGGAACATGTGGCCGATGTCGGCCTGTTCGTGCGCACCGCCGGTCGTCTGGTGGCGGAGGGCGGCGTGCTGGTGCTCTCCACGTTGAACCGCACGTCCAAGAGCTTTGCCCTCGCCATCGTGGGCGCCGAATACATTCTGCGGTGGCTGCCGCCCGGCACCCATCGCTGGGAGAAGTTCGTGACGCCGGAAGAGCTTGAGGCGACACTCGCTGCAGCCGGCTTCGTCGCACGGGAAAAGGTGGGCCTCGCTTACGAGCCCTTCTCCGGCGATTTCCGGCTGACGGAGGATCTCTCCGTGAACTATTTCATGGTCGCCGAGCGCGAGGCCTGAGCCTCAGTTCCGGTCTTCCGGCAGCACGGGCAGGGGGAACACCTCCACCTCATCCTCGTGCAGGGCCTTCACCTCTTCCGCTGTCGCTTCGCCGCGGATGGGACGGTGCTCGATCTCGCCATCGTGCATCTTGCGGGCGAGATCGGCGAAATTGTCTCCCACGTCATCCGAGTTCGCGACGATGTGGTCCCGCAACTGGCGCATGAGCGTGCGCAATTCGCTGTCGGGCCGCGCCATCATGGCGAGGGGCGTCGCTTCCGCGGCAGGGACTTCGGCGGCCGGCGCGCTCGCGGCTTCCGCGGCCGGCTCCTTCGCTGAGGTCCCCTTGTCGGTGCGCGCGACCGAAGGGGCCATTACGGCTTTCTCCACCTTCGCCGAGTTGCAGGTCGGGCAGGTGACGAGGCCACGGGCGCGCTGGGTGTCGTAGCTGGCCGAGGAAGGGAACCAGCTTTCGAACTCGTGGCCATCGTCGCACTTGAGGGTGTAGCGGATCATGAGGAGGCACGCACCACATGAAGGTGCCCGATCTGTCCCGGCTCGGCGACCTCGAACCGGCGGCCGTTGGCCAGTGAAGGAATGCGGGCGCGCGCCGCGGCGACTTCCGCCATGTCGATCTCGGCGAGGATCACGCCCGGGTCGGTACCGCCCTCGGCGATGACGCGGCCCCAGGGATCGACGACCAGCGAATGTCCATAGGTATCGCGACCGTTCTCATGCCGCCCGCCCTGGGCGGCGGCCAGAACGTAGGCGCCATTCTCGATGGCGCGGGCACGCAGCAGCACGTGCCAGTGGGCTTCCCCGGTCGGTCGGGTGAACGCGGAGGGCACGGTGAGCACCTTGGCACCGCCCTCGGCGAGGGCCCGGTAGAGCGCGGGAAAGCGCAGATCGTAGCAGATGGTCATGCCGACGCGGATGCCATCCACGTCGGTCAGAACGGCACGCTCGCCCGGCCGGTAGGCATTGGATTCGCGATAGCTCTCGCCACTGCCGAGGTCCACGTCGAACATGTGGATCTTGTCGTAGCGGCCGGTGATCTCGCCATCCGCATCGATGACGAAGCCGCGGTTCACGGCCTTGGCGTCGGAGACCTTGAGCGCAAGGGAGCCGATATGCAGCGTGATGCCCAGTTCGCGCGTCAGCTGGCGAAGAGCGGCGAGAGTCGCGTCATTGCCCTCTTCCTGCAGCTTCTCGAAAAGGACCTTGCGGTCCAGCTCCATGATGTTTGTGACTTCGGGCGTCTGGACGTAGCGCGCACCATCCCGCGCCGCCTCGCGGATGAGCGCGGCGGCGGCGTCAAGGTTCGCTGCCGGTTCGCGGCCACTGCGCAACTGGACCAGGCCGACGCGGAGGGTATTGCCGGGCCGCGCGGGGGGGGCGGTCTTGGCCGGGGTCGGTTCCGAGGTGGTCATGGGGCTTGATCTCTCGCTGCCGCCGGAGCCGGGAACGCCGCATCGCGCCCGGCGCGGCGCGATTTCAGACAGATAGGCCCTTCATGACGGGAATGCACGGGGGGCCGCCCCTTGCGCGCCCCCGCGCCAAGTGGGCCGTGCCCGGCGTCAGGCAGCCAGAGCGTCCAGCCGTCCGGCTTCCTCCAGAGCATACAGGTCGTCGCAGCCGCCCACATGGGTCTCGCCGATGAATATCTGCGGGACGGACGTGCGCCCGCCAGCCCGGCGGATCATCTCTTGCTGGCCTTCGGCGTCGGTGGTCACGTCGATCTCGGTGAAGGTCAAGCCTTTGCGCCGCAGCAATTCCTTGGCGGAATGGCAGTAGGGGCACCAGCTCTTGGTATAGATTTCGATGGGCTTCATGATGTCACAACTGGTGGGACGGCGCAGGGGGCGTGCCGTCACGAAAGCGTCGCATCATAAGGGGTCAGCCGAATTCGACAACCCGCGCAAACGTGAGGGCGTCCACGCCCGTGGCACCTGCACGCCGGAGCACCTGCGCGCAGGCATCGAGCGTCGCGCCGGTGGTGTAGACGTCGTCGACAAGCAGCACGCGCCGCCCCTCGATTCGATGCGCCGCAGCATGCGGAACTGCGAAAGCCCCGGCCACATTCGCGCGGCGTGCGTTGCGCCCCAGCGCGGTCTGCGAGGGGGTCCGGCGCTGCCGCACCAGCGCGCCCGCATCGACCGGCAATGATGTGGCAGCCGCCACATGCCGCGCGAGGAGCGCCGCCTGATTGAACTTGCGCCGCCAGAGCCTGAAGGGATGAAGCGGCACCGGCACGATGATCTCGGCCGTGGACATGAGGTCTGTGCCGGCCTGCAGCATCAGCCGGGCCAAGGGGGCGGCGAGGTCGAGGCGGTCAGCATATTTCAGCTTGTGGACGAGGTCGCGGGCCACGTCGTCGAAGGTCACGGCCGCGCGAGCTCGATCATAGGCAGGGGGATCGGCGAGGGCTTCGGCAGAAATCCAGCCATCTCCGAACACGCG
>JAYSCE010000210.1:5651-7260 GCA_041915035.1 Xanthobacter sp. | reverse complement strand
GTGCCGGCCGGAAACGGCGTGATGCACGATGGCGTCCAGCCGGTCGAGATAGAGATAGACCACCGGCGTGATGAAGAGCGTGAGCAGTTGCGACACCAGGAGGCCACCCACCACTGCGACGCCCAACGGCTGGCGCAGCTCGGAGCCGGCGCCGGCGCCGATCGCGATGGGCAGCACGCCGAAGATGGCGGCGAGGGTGGTCATCATGATCGGCCGGAACCGCAAGAGCGCCGCCTCGCGGATGGCATCCTGCGCCGCCGCCCCGGCGCGCCGCCGTTCCAGCGCCACGTCGATCATCATGATCGCGTTCTTCTTCACGATGCCCACCAGCATGATGATGCCGATGATGGCGATCACCGACAGCTCCATCCCGGCCGCCATCAGGGTCAGCAGCGCTCCGATGCCGGCCGAGGGCAGGCCCGAGAGGATGGTGATGGGGTGGATGAAGCTCTCATAGAGCACGCCCAGCACGATATAGATCACCACCACGGCGGCGAGGATCAGGAGCGGCTGGTTGGAGAGCGAATCCTGGAAGACCTGCGCGGTGCCCTGGAAGCCGGTGATGACGCTGTCCGGCACCCGCGCCTCGGCGGCCGCCGCATTGATCTCCTCCACCGCCTGTCCCAGGGAGGTGCCGGGCGCGAGGTTAAAGGAGATTGTGACGGAGGGCTGCTGCTGCTGGTGCTGCACCGAGAGCGGCCCCACCGTGCGCTTGATGTTCGCCACGGTCTCCAGCGGCACCACATTGCCGGAGGTTGTGCGCAAATACACGCGGCCGAGGTCGCTCGGGTCGCGCTGGAAGATGGGCTGCACCTCGGCGATGATCGCGAACTGGTTGGTAGGCGTGTAGAGCGTCGCGATCTGGCGGGTGCCGAACTGGGTGTAGAGCGCATCCCGCAGTTGCTGCTCGGTGATGCCAAGGGCCGCCGCCTTGTCCTTGTCCAGCTCGATGGTGAGCTGGGGATTGGTGATCTGGAGGTCGGAGGTCACGTCGCGGAGGCCAGGAAGCTGCGCGAGGCGGTGCTCCATCGTCTGGGCGAAGGCGTAGAGGGTCTCCGTGTCCGGGCTTTGCAGCGTGTACTGGTACTGGCTCTTGGAGGCGACACCGCCCACGCTGATGTTCTGCACCGGCTGGAAGAAGACGTTGACGCCGGGCACCTGCGCGACGCGCTTCCTCAGGCCCTGGATCACGTCGTTGGCCGAACCGGCGCGCTCGCCCGGCCCCGTTCCCTTGGGCTTCAGGGCGATGAACAGGCGGCCGGTGTTGGTGGTGCGGCTGATGCCGGTGGCGCCGGCGGTGGAGACGATATAGTCCACGGCCGGATCGGCGCGCACCGCGTCCGCAACCTGCTTCTGGCGTTCGACCATGGCGGCGAAGGAGCTGTCGGTCGCCGCCTCCACCGTACCGGTGATGAAGCCGTTGTCCTCCTGCGGGAAGAAGCCCTTGGGGATGACGATGTAGAGATAGACCGACAGACCGATGGTGGCGAACGTCACCAGAAGCATGAAGGGCTTGTGCCGCAGCACGAAATCGAGGCTCACGCGATAGGCGTTGAGCCAGCTGTCGAACATGCGTTCGGTGACGCGGAAGAACCAGCCGGGCTTCTTC
>JAYSCE010000210.1:0-5641 GCA_041915035.1 Xanthobacter sp. | reverse complement strand
CACGCGGGCGCACAGCATGGGTGTGAGCGTGAGGGAGACGAAGCCGGACACGAGAATGGCCACCGAGATGGTCACCGCGAACTCGCGGAACACCCGGCCCACCACACCGCCCATAAACAGCACGGGAATGAACACCGCCACCAGCGACAGCGTCATGGAGATGATGGTGAAGCCGATCTCCCGCGAGCCGCGCAGCGCCGCGCGGAACGGGCTCTCCCCCGCCTCCACATGGCGATAGATGTTCTCCAGCACGACGATGGCGTCGTCCACCACGAAGCCGACGCATAGCGTCAGCGCCAGCAGCGTCATGTTGTTGATGGAATAGCCGAAGCCCCACATGGCCGCGAAGGTGGCGATGATGGACAAAGGCAGCGCCAGCGAGGGGATGATCGTCGCGCGCACGTTGCGCAGGAACAGGAAGATCACCAGCACCACGAGGACGATGGCCTCGAACAGGGTCTTCTGCACGTCGGCCACCGCATCGCGCACGGAGACGGAGCGGTCGTTCAACACCTCGATGCCCACCGAGCCGGGCAGCTGGGCGCGGAACTGGGGCAGGCGATCGCGCACCTCGTCCACCACCTGCACGGTGTTGGCGTCAGGCTGGCGCACCACGGCCAGCACCACGGAGCGGCGGTCGTTGAACCAGCTTGCGACGCGCTCGTTCTCCACGCCGTCGGTGACGTTGGCGATCTCTTCCAGCCGCACCACCGAGCCGTCCCGCGCCTTCACCACCACCCTGCGGAACTGGGAGGCGTCCGCCTTGGGCGTGCCCATGTCGATGGTCTGCGCCTGCTTCGGGCCGGATACGATGCCGAGCGGCGTGTTGGAGGCCGCCGCCTCCACTGCGCGTTGGATGTCGTCGGCCGAGATGTTGCGCGCCCCGGCGGCGGCGGGATCGACCCGGATGCGCACCGCATATTTCTGCGAGCCGTAGATCTGCACCTGCGCCACGCCGGGCAGCTGGGAGATCTGCTGGCCGATCAGCGTGTCCGCATATTCGTTCACCGCCGACAGCGGCAACGTGTCCGAGGAGATGGCGAGCAGGATCACCGGCGCGTCGGCAGGATTCACCTTCCGGAAGCTCGGCGGGGTGGTCATCTCGTCCGGCAGCTGGCGCTGGGCGACCGAAAGGGCGGACTGCACGTCGAGGGCCGCCGCGTCGATGCTGCGGTTCAGGTCGAACTGCACGGTGATCGACGTGGAGCCCTGGGTGGACGAGGAGGTGAGCGATGAGATGCCGGCGATGGTGGCGAGCTGCCGCTCGATGGGCGTCGCCACCGAGGTTGCCATCGTCTCGGGGCTGGCGCCCGGCAGGCTGGCGGAGATGTTGATGGTGGGGAAGTCCACCCGCGGCAGCGCCGCGACGGGAAGCTGGCGATAGGCGAACAGGCCCGCCACCACGAGCGACAGCATGAGCAGCGTCGTCATCACGGGGCGGCGGATGCACAGTTCGGAGAACATCAGCTCAGCTCCCGGTGGCCGGCGCAGCGGTGCGCGTGCGCACGTTCACGCGGCTGCCCTCGCGCAGGGAGAGCTGGCCGTCCGTCACCACCGTCTCTCCGCCGTCGAGCCCCTTCGCGATGACGGTGCGCCCGTCCACCGTGCGGGCGACGGTAACCTGCCGCACATGGGCGATGCCGTCGTCCACGATGAAGACGAACGGGCCGTCCTGCCCGTTCTGCACCGCCTCGCTCGGCACTGCGACCACGTTGTCCTCAATGCGCAGCGTCACCGTCACTGCGCCGAGTGCGCCCGGCCACAGCTTCTCGTCGGCATTGGGGAAAATGGCACGGGCGGTGAGGGTGCCCGTCTGCGGCTCGATGGTGTTGTCGATCACCGCCACCGCGCCGCCGGAGATGGTCTCGCCCGTGCCCTGGAAGGTGAAGGACACCTTGGCATCCTTCGCCGCCCGAAGGCCGGCGATGTAGCGCTCGGGCAGGCCGAAGGCGACATAGATGGGCGCGAGCTGGCGCACGGTGGCGAGGGTGTCGTCCACACGGATCACGGTACCGGGACGCACCGCGGAGACGCCGATGCGGCCGGTGGCGGGGGAGCGGATCTCGTAATAGCCGCGCTGCACCTTGAGCGCCGTCAGGTTCGCCTCGTCTTGCGCGACGGTCGCCTTCTGCACGTCGGCGGTGGTGCGGGCATCGTCGACCTGCACCTGCGAGACGGCATTGCGGGTGGCAAGGCCGGCGTAGCGCTCCACGTCGCGCAGGTTCTTTTCGAGCTGGACCTTGTCCCGGTTAAGGGTCGCCTCGGCCTGCAGGATCTGCGCGTCGATCACCCGCGGGTCGAGCTGGTACAGGAGGTCGCCCTCCTTCACGGTCGCGCCGTCGGCGAACCCCACCTTCTCCACGGCAGCGGCGACGCGCGAGCGCACCGGCACCGTGACCATGGATTCCACCGTACCCAGCGCCTCGACACGCACCGGCAAAGAGGTGCGCTCCGCCTTGCTGGCGAGCACCGCGACCACGCGCGGCGGCGCCGCCGTCTTCTGACCGCTGGCGGCGAGCCACGGCTTCTTGTCCCACACCCACGCCCCGCCGCCGAGGAGGGCCAGAAACAGGAGTGCGAGGACAATTTTGCGGCCGGCCGATCCGCCGGTCTTCGCGCTACCCGGTGCATTCTCGGCTGGCATGAATGTCCTCGAGACTCCCACGGCGTTCAAAACGTTTCGCGCCGCAATGCAACAACAATTGAGCGCGCTGGTCCAATTAAGCTTTTGTCACGCCATTCCGCTATGGAAGCCATGCCAATGACGCATTCGTGAATGGCCAAGGCTGCGCTTGACTGCCGCGCCAGCTTGACCTTGGGTCAGGACTTGCGAGCGAGACCGGCGAGATGCTCAAGCGCCCGGTCGATGGTCGCGTCATGCTTGGCGAAGCAGAAGCGCACCACGCTCTTCACCGCATCCTGCGCATAGAAGGCCGACACCGGGATGGCCGCCACCTTCCGCGTCTTCACGAGATCGAGGCAGAAGGCCTCGTCATCGAGGGCGTTTCCCTGGGCGGCAAGGTCGATGGAGAGGAAATAGGTGCCGCGCGAGGGCAGCACCTCGAAGCCCAGCCCCTTCAGCCCAGCCGCTAGGCGGTCGCGGGAGCGCTGGAGGCCGGCGCGCATGGTCGTGAAATAATCGTCCGGCTTGCCGAGTCCGTAGGCCACCGCCGCCTGCAGGTTCGGCGGCGTCGTGAAGGTGAGGAACTGGTGCGCCTTGGACAGCACCTTCATCAAATGCGGCGCGGCGAAGACGAGGCCCACCTTCCAGCCGGTCATGCCGAAGATCTTGCCGGCGGACGAGATCTTCACCGTGCGCTCGCGCATCCCCGGCAGCGCCATGAGCGGCTCGAACGTGAGCCCGTCGAACACCACGTGCTCCCACACCTCGTCGCACACCGCATAAGCGTTGAAGCGCACGCAATAGTCGGCGAGGAGCTGCATCTGCGTGCGGTCGTAGACGATGCCGGTCGGATTCTGGGGATTGTTGAAGAGCACGAGCTTGGTGCGCTCGGAGAACACCCGGTCGAGCTTTTCCGCCGTCATGGCCCAGGAGGGCGGCTCCAGCCGCACGAGGCGGGCAATGCCCCCTGCCCTCTGCACCAGCGGCAAATAGGCGTCATAGAGCGGCTGGAACAGCACCACCTCATCGCCCGGCTCGATCAGCGAGAACAGGGCACCGGCCAGCGCCTCGGTGGCACCGGAGGTCACCATGATCTCGGTGTCCGGATCGAGTTCCAGCCCCTGCCAGTGGCGATAATGCGCGGCGGCGGCACGGCGCAGCTCGGGAAGGCCCATCATGGGCGGATACTGGTTCCAGCCGTCCACCACCGCCCGCGCCGCCGCCTCGCGCACATCCAGCGGACCCGGATCGTCCGGGAAGCCTTGGCCGAGGTTCACCGCCTCATGGGTGCGGGCGAGCGCCGACATCACCTCGAAGATGGTGGTGGGCAACCCGGCATAGATGGGGTTGAGCGGGCGCGGCGTAAATTGCGGATCGGACATGGGAAATTCGCGATGGAAAGGGGCGACAAGGGGACTTACCCGCGCCCTTTAGACCCTTCAGGCGCCTTCGGAAAGCCCGGTCGATACCGCCGCATCCCCCGGCATTAGCGGCCTGAGGGCCGCCAGCAGCGCCTCGGGCGTCACCTCACTCATGGGCATCAGCACCTTGGCGGCCTCGGTGCGGCGGCCGGGGCGCATCACCAGCACCACCGTCTCGGCGCCGCCGCAGGCCGGGTCGCCGCACGAGATCTCGGAGACGGAGACGGTCGCCGCCTCCTCCAGCGACAAAGTGGTGCGCACCAGATCCGCGAGCGCGCGCGAAGCATCGAGGCCGGCTCCCGCCTCGCCGCGGCGGCGCATGAACAGTCGCATCCAGTGGATCTCCTCGTACCGACAACGCCAGCCCGGGCCCTGTTTGGCGTGCGCTCGCGGCATGAACATGACGGCGGCGCACCCTCCCCGCCTATTCGTCGTCGTCCTGCTCGGGCGGAAAGCCGAGCAGGCGGCGGGCGCGGGCGATGGAGCGCTTGAGGCGGCCGGCCTGAAGCCGCAGCACCACGTAGCTCACCCGCCCGTCCGTCACGGCGCGCACCTCGATCACCGCATGGCCATAGGCGATGCGCATGCCCGGCGCGGGCTTGTCGTCCGAGCGGTCGGCGAAGGCGTCGGCGATGGTGAGCCCGAGTTCGGCGTCCGGCACGGCGAGACCATAGAAGCTGGCGAGATCGCCGAGCCGCACCTCACCCACGAAGGGGAAGGCGGCGCTGTCATCGAGGGGCGTCGCCTCCTCCGGCCGGAACATGCGGTCGAGCTGGTGGACGCGCTTGGGCGGCGCAAGGAGGTAGCCGTAGTCCCCGGCCTTGAGCGTGCCGGCCGCCTCCGGCGTCAGCGTCTCATTGGCCCGCACCACCATGACGAGGCGCGCCCACGGCGGCAGTTGCGCCTGCCCCACCACCGGCGTACCCGCCATGACAGGATAGGCCACCAGCTCCATCTCGGTCTGTCCGGGCAGGTCGATCTCGAAGCGCCGCACGCCGGGATCGGGATCGGACAGGGCCACATCCAGCCGTCGCGCCGCATAGCCCATGGTCCAGCCGTGCAGGATCAGGGAGACGACGACCACCGCGAAGGCGACGTTGAAATACACCTCCGCCATGGGCAGGTGCGCCAGCATGGGAATGGTCGCGAGGAAGATGGAGACGGCGCCGCGCAGGCCGGCCCAGGAGACGAACAGCTTCTCCTTCAGCGAGAAATGAAATGGCGCGAGGCAGGCGAACACCGCCGCCGGGCGCCCGATGAGGATGAGGAACGCTGCCACCCCAAGGGCGGGCAGCGCGTACTGCAGGATCTTCTCGGGCGAGACGAGCATGCCCAGCATCACGAACATCACGATCTGGCAGAGCCAGGTGATGGTATCGAGAAACGAGGTGATGGAGGCGATGGCCCGCACCGGCCGGTTTCCCACCACCAGCCCTGCGAGATAGACGGCGAGGAAGCCCGAGCCGTGCAGCAGCGAGGTGACGGCGAACAGCAGCACCGCCACGCCCACCACCATCACCGGATGAAGACCGCCCGGCAGGTCCACGCGGTTGAGCAGCGCCACCAGCGCATAGCCGCCGGCAAGCCCCAGCACCGC
>JAYSCE010000209.1:0-7315 GCA_041915035.1 Xanthobacter sp. | reverse complement strand
GCAGGCAGGCGGTGAACACCTTGGAGATGGAGCCGATGGCGAAGGGCGTGCCGCCATCGAGCGTCAGGGGTCGCCCGTCTGGATGGGTGAGTTCCGGCGCCTGGGCGAGGAAGAGCTGCCCGTTGCCGCGCGGGTTCACCACGCCCAGCACCACCGCGAGCCGCGCGCCATGCTGCGCGCGGGCGTTCGCCACCTCCGCGTCCGCCATCTGCTGGAGCGCCTCGAACGGCAGGCGCGGATAGCCGGCGGCCAAGGCAGGGCGGGTCAGCACCGCCGCCGCGAGGGCGCCTTTCAGAAATCCGCGCCGGTCCATGATCGCCTTCTCCTGCGCCTCAGAATGGCGCGGGCCCGCGCTGATGGCGAGCCTGCGCGTGTATGCAATGCGCGTCAGAACTGACGCATCTGCACAAAATTTCGCCCGTCAATGCCCAGCCGAGGCGCAGCCGTGCAGAGCGCGCTTCCCGCAAGGCGTTGAAATTGAAAGGGTGACCTCTTGGCACGCCCGTTGCTTTTAATCAGGTCGAGTTGGTGGCTAGGGTTCCGGCATCGAAGCGATGCGCTGGTCCGAGAGCTGCCACCGCGACGGGAGACATCCGGCGCGGGTGCACGGCGGGATAAAAGCCCGGGAGACCTCAGTGGCCAAGGAATTGGCGGCACTGGTCTCGCCAATTCCCAATCGTCGAAGCGAAGGGGAATTTGAATGCGCACTCCGGTTTCGTCCAAACTTCACCGTCTGAAATCCGCCCTCGCGGGCGCCTTCGGCCTCGCGGCGGTCGCCGGCCTCGCGCTCGGCGCCGGCCCGGCCGAAGCCGCGCCGAAGAAGGAATTCAAGGTCGCCTGGTCGATCTATGTGGGCTGGATGCCCTGGGGCTATGCCAACGACACCGGCATCGTGAAGAAGTGGGCCGACAAGTACGGCATCAAGATCGATGTGGTGCAGTTCAACGATTATGTGGAGAGCATCAACCAGTACACGGCCGGCGCCTTCGACGCCCTCACCGTGACCAACATGGATGCCCTCTCCGTGCCCGCCGCCGGCGGCGTGGACACCACCGCCGTCATCGTCGGCGACTTCTCCAACGGCAATGACGCCGTGATCCTGAAGGGCAAGAAGGACCTCGCCGCCATCAAGGGGCAGAAGGTCAACCTCGTCGAATTCTCGGTCTCCCACTATCTGCTCGCCCGCGCGCTTGAATCAATCAAGCTCAAGGAGCGCGACGTGAAGGTGGTGAATACCTCGGATGCCGACATGGTCGCCGCCTACAAGACCAAGGCCGTCACGGCGGTGGTCACCTGGAACCCGCTGGTGTCGGAAATCCTCACCGACAAGAACGCCCACGCGGTGTTCGATTCTTCCAAGATCCCCGGCGAGATCATGGACCTCCTCGTCGCCAACACCGCCGTGCTGAAGGACAACCCGGACTTCGCCAAGGCGCTGGTGGGCATCTGGTACGAGACCACTGCCCTCTTCACCGCCGACACGCCGGAAGGCAAGGCGGCGCGCGAGGCCATGGGCAAGGCTTCCGGCACCGATCTCGCCGGCTTCGACAGCCAGCTCGCCGCCACCAAGCTGTTCGCCAAGGCGCCGGACGCGGTCGCCTTCGTCCGCTCGCCGGATGTGGGTACGACCATGGACCGCGTGCGCAAGTTCCTGTTCGAGAAGGAACTGCTCGGCTCCGGCGCCAAGTCCGCCGACGCCATCGGCATCGAACTGCCCGGCGGCAAGGTGCTCGGCGACGCCAAGAACGTGAAGCTGCGCTTCACCGACACCTGGATGGCGCTGGTCGCCGACGGGAAGCTGTGAGGGCTCCCGCGTATCCCGGACAAGCGAAGGCGCAGCCTGAGCGCTGATCCGGGATCCAGGAGAAGGCCCTGCGCAGCAGGCGATACCCTGCCAGCGCGGCTGGCAGGAGCCGCCTTCGGCGTCCCATAGCGCTGGGCCCCGGCTCTCCATGCGCTGGCGCTCCAGTCGGCCGGGGCGCGAGGCGCCTCTCCTTCATCACCCTCAGGGCCGGGCGGCACTCCCCGCCCCGCCTCTATCCACCCTTCAGGAGCAGCGCTGATGCGCCTCATCAATATCAGGCCGGATCGGGGAACGGCGCTGTTCCTTGCCATCCTCCCGTTCGCGCTCGTCGTTCTCGCCTACATCCTCGGCTCGGCGCAGCGCCTTGCGGAGAACCCGGACGACAAGCTGCTGCCGAGCCTGCCCTCCCTCGGCAACGCCATCGTGAAGGTGGCCTTCACCGCCGATGCCCGCACCGGCGACTACCTCTTGTGGACCGACACCTTCGCCAGCATGGAGCGGCTGCTCTCGGCGCTGGCGATCGCCACGATCATCGCCCTCATCGTCGGCGTGCTGGTGGGCATGCTGCCCATCGTGCGGTCGCTGCTGGCGCCGTTCGTCGCCATGGTCTCCATGGTGCCGCCGCTGGCGCTTCTGCCCATCCTGTTCATCGTCATGGGGCTGGGCGAGGAATCCAAGATCGCCCTCATCACCATCGGCATCGCGCCCTACCTCATCCGCGACCTCGCCATGCGGGTGGAGGAATTGCCGCGCGAGCAGATGATCAAGGCGCAGACGCTGGGCGCCTCCACCTGGCAGATGGGCCTGCGCGTGGTGCTGCCGCAGATCCTGCCGCGCCTGATGGACGGGCTGCGCCTGTCGCTTGGCCCGGCCTTCCTCTTCCTCATCGCGGCGGAGGCGATCGCCTCGGATTCTGGCCTCGGCTATCGCATCTTCCTCGTGCGGCGCTATCTCGCCATGGATGTGATCCTGCCCTACGTGGCGTGGATCACCCTCATCGCCGTGGCCATGGATTTCGGCCTCGCCCGCGCCCGCCGCGCCCTCTTCCCCTGGTTCGGAGGCGCGAAATGACCGCCATTTCCGTGCGCCATCTCTGGAAGGAATATGGCGAGCAGATCGTGCTCGAGGACATCAGCCTCGAATTCGCGCCGCGCTCCTTCATCGCCCTCGTCGGCCCCTCCGGCTGCGGCAAGACCACCTTTCTGCGCATCCTCCTCTCCGAGGAAACCGCCACGCGGGGCGAGGTGCTGATCGAGGGTCAGCCCATCGCCCGCGAGCCGGGCGCCGACCGGGGCGTCGTCTTCCAGCGCTACTCGGTGTTCCCGCATCTCACCGTGCTCGGCAACGTGCTGCTCGCCGCCGAGATGGCGGAGGCGCCGCTCACCGGACGGCTGTTCGGCTCCCGTCGTCGGCAGGCGCAGGAGGAGGCCCGCGCCCTCATCGAGGAAGTCGGCCTCAAGGGGGCGGAGGACAAGTATCCGGCGGCCCTCTCCGGTGGCATGCAGCAGCGCCTCGCGCTGGCGCAGGCCATCATGCGCAAGCCCAAGATCCTGCTGCTGGACGAGCCCTTCGGCGCGCTCGATCCCGGCATCCGCGCCGACATCCACCAGCTCATGCTGAAGCTGTGGAACACCTGCGAGATGACGGTCGTGATGGTGACGCACGACCTCAAGGAGGCCTTCACCCTCGCCACCCGCATCATCGCCTTCGAGCGCCGCCGCAACCGGCCGGAGGAAAAGGCCCGCTACGGCGCCACCATCGCCAAGGACATCGAGGTCTGGCCGAAACGCATCGCCGGCCAGCTGAAGCTCAAATCCACCGCCCCCGGCCGGGACGACCCGGCCATTCCCTCGGGCACCGGCCGGGACGACCCGGCGCTGAAGACGGCTTGAGGAGACAGCCATGACCGTCAGCGTCGAAACCCAAAAGTTCATCGAAGAGAACAAGCGCCGCTACGAGGAGCTGAAGGCGGCCGGCCAGCAGCACGCGCCCAAGGCCCTGCCCGGCCCCACCCTGCGCGGCTCGGCTTCCATCATGCCCGGCGCGGTGCTGCACACGGAGACCATTCCCGGCGGCTGGTACTGGTCCACGCCGCTCAAGGCCGGCGAGGCCCTGCGCATTCATCTCGCGCACGGGCCGGCGGCGGTCTCCATGATCGCCTGGTCGGCGGCGGACACCTCCGAGCGGCTGAACTATGCCGACACGGTGAAGGTGCAGTGGACCTCGGCGCTGGGCAAAGGCCGCGTGCTGTTTTCCGACATGGGCCGGGTCATGTTCTCCATGGTCGAGGACACCACCGGCTTGCACGATGCGCTGGTGGGCGGCTCCACGCCCGCCTCCAACCGCGCCCGCTATGGCGAGACCGTGCTGCGCAACACGCGCGACAATTTCATTCTGGAGGCGCTGAAGCTCGGCCTCGACAAGCGGGACATCCCGCCCGCTTTGACCTTCTTCGCCCCCGTGCGCACGGACGCGGACGGCAATTTCCGCTGGATCGACGGCGCCCGCCAGCAGGGCGATTTCGTGGACCTGCGGGCCGAGATGGACCTCATCGTCGCCCTCTCCAACTGCCCGCACCCCATGGACCCGGCACCGGACTACGCCCCGCCCCCGGTGGAGGCCATCCGCCACCAGCCGCCCGCCCCCGCCGCAGACGATCTCTGTCGTACCGCCACCATCGAGGCCGTCCGCGGCTTCGAGAACAACGCGCGCTGAGGGAGGCATCCATGAGCCAGTTCTTCGCCACCCCCGTGCGTGATGCGTCCTCCGCGCTGCGCGATTACTTCGTCCCCGCCAACGCCCCCTTCTCCTGCCTCGTGAAGGCCGGCGAGAGCGTGCGCATCGTCGATCTCGAAGGCCAGCAGGCCGTCGATACGCTGTTCTACAAGGCCGATGACTTTTCCGAGCGCTATTCCTCGCAGGATACGCTGCGCGTGCAGGGCTCGGCCTATGTCTCCACCGGCACCAAGCTGATCTCCACCGAAGGCAATGTGATGCTGACGGTCACGGCCGACACCTGCGGCCGGCACGACACCTCGGCGGGCGCCTGCTCGTGCGAGGCGAATACGGTGCGCTTCGGCCATCAGGTGAAGTATCTGCACGCCTGCCGCGAGAATTTCGTGCTCGAGGTGGCGAAGCACGGCATGACGAAGCGGGACATCGTGCCCAATATCAACTTCTTCATGAACGTTCCGGTGGAGCCCACGGGCGAACTCGCCATCGTGGACGGCATTTCCGGCCCCGGCGACTATGTGGAGCTGCGCGCGGACATGGATGTGCTCCTCGTCATCTCCAACTGCCCGCAGCTCAACAATCCCTGCAACGGCTTCAACCCGACGCCCATCCAGGTGCTCGTGTTCGGCGCGGAGGATTGAGATGTTCTCGAAAATCCTCATCGCCAATCGCGGCGAGATCGCGCGGCGGGTGATCCGCACCGCGCGGGCCATGGGCATCCAGTCCGTGGCCGTGCATTCGGATGCCGACCGCTTCACGCGCGGCGTGCTGGAGGCGGACGAGGCCGTGCGCCTCGGCCCGGCGCCGGCCGCCGAAAGCTATCTGAACGTCGATGCCGTCATCGCCGCCTGCAAGGCGACGGGGGCCGAGGCGGTGCATCCCGGCTACGGCTTCCTCTCCGAAAACGTGCGCTTCGCGCGGCGCCTCGCGGAGGAAGGCATCGCCTTCATCGGTCCGAAGCCGGAGCATCTGGAGGCCTTCGGCCTGAAGCACACCGCGCGCGAGCTGGCCAAGGCGTCGCGCGTGCCGCTGCTGCCGGGCACCGACCTGCTCGACAGCGCCGAGGAGGCGTTGGCGGCGGCGGAGGCCATAACCTATCCGGTGATGCTGAAATCCACCGCCGGCGGCGGCGGCATCGGCATGCAGCTGTGCCATACGCCGGAGGAATTGCGCGACGTGTTCGAGCGCGTGCAGCGCACGGCCCGCGCCTCCTTCGGCGATGCCCGCGTCTATCTGGAGCGCTTCGTCTCGGAAGCGCGCCATGTGGAGGTGCAGATCTTCGGCGACGGCAAGGGCAAGGTCGTGGCGCTGGGCGAGCGCGACTGCTCGCTCCAGCGGCGGAACCAGAAGGTGGTGGAGGAGACCCCCGCCCCCCTCCTCTCCGACGCGGTGCGCGCCCGCCTCCACGCCGCCGCCGTGCAGCTCGGCGAGAGCGTGAAATACGAGAGCGCCGGGACGGTGGAGTTCATCTACGACCCGGCGCGGCAGGAATTCTATTTCCTCGAGGTGAACACCCGCCTCCAAGTGGAACACCCCGTCACCGAGGCGGTGTTCGGCATCGATCTCGTGGAATGGATGATCCGCCAGGCGGCGGGCGAAGACCCCATCGCCGCCGCCGGCCCGCTCACCCCCAAGGGCGCGGCCATGGAGGTGCGCGTTTACGCGGAAATCCCCCACGCCAATTTCCAGCCCTCGGCCGGCCTCCTCACCGAGGTGAAGTTCCCCGCGTGGGCGCGCATCGATGGCTGGATCGAGACCGGCACGGAGGTGACGCCTTTTTACGATCCCATGCTCGCCAAGGTGATCGTGAAGGCGGACGACCGCCCCGGCGCCATCGCCGCCTTGCAGAAGGCCCTCAATGAGACCTCCATCTGCGGCATCGAGACGAACCTCCAGTATCTCTCCGCCATCGCCGCCTCCGACCTCCTCGCCTCCGGCAAGGTGGCGACGACGGCGCTGAAGGACTTCGCCTTCCGGCCCACGAGCGTGGAAGTGGTCGTCCCGGGCGCGCAGTCCAGCCTTCAGGAGCTGCCGGGGCGGCTCAACTTGTGGCACGTGGGCGTGCCGCCGTCCGGCCCCATGGATGAGCACTCCTTCCGGCGCGCCAATGCCCTCGTGGGCAATGCCGAGACCGCCTGCGCGCTGGAGATGACCGTCAACGGCCCGACCCTGCGCTTCCATGACGATGCGGTGGTGGCCATCAGTGGCGCCCACATGCCGGCCAAGCTGGACGGCGTGGCCGTGCCGCACGATGCCGCCTTCCCGGTGAAGGCTGGGCAGGTGCTCGCCATCGCCACCATCGAGGGCGCCGGCCAGCGGACCTATCTGGCGGTGGCCGGAGCCTTTCAGGCACCTGAGGTGCTGGGCTCGCGGGCGACCTTCGCGCTGGGTCAGTTCGGTGGCCACGCCACCGGAACGCTGAAGGCGGGCGATGCACTGCACCTCGCCCCCGCCGCCGCGCGCCCCACCGGCCCGGCCGCGCACGTGCCCGCCCCCGCGCCGCTCACCCGCGAGTGGGAAATCGGCGTGCTCTACGGCCCCCACGGCGCGCCGGACTTCTTCCAGCCGGACGACATCGCGGACCTGTTCTCGGCCACCTACGAAGTCCACTTCAACAGCGCCCGCACCGGCGTGCGCCTGATGGGGCCGACGCCTCGCTGGGCCCGCACGGACGGTGGGGAGGCGGGGCTCCACCCCTCGAACCTCCACGACAACGCCTACGCCATCGGCGCCATCGACTTCACCGGCGACATGCCCATCATCCTCGGCCCGGACGGC
>JAYSCE010000208.1:0-7321 GCA_041915035.1 Xanthobacter sp. | reverse complement strand
GGATGATGCCTTCCGCATCAATGGGCCGCTCGCCAACGGCACGGTGATCGTCAATAACGCCGGCACGATCAGCTCGCAGACCGGTCAGGCGCTGGACTTCGACAAGGCGACCTCCGCCACCGCCACCGTCACCATCGGCAACACCGGCACCATCTCCTCGGCCGGCTCGGATGCGATCCGTCTCGGCGGCGGCACCATCGGCATCACCAATTCCGGGACGATCGAGACAACCTCGTCCGGCAAACGCGCCATCAAGTTCGACACCGCGTCGAACTTCGACACGCTGAAGAGCCTCACCATCACCAACGAGGCGGGCGGTGTCATCACCGGCACGGACGACGCGATCAAGATCTCGTCCACGACCACCAGCACCGCGGCGCCGGTGATCTCCATCACCAACGCCGGGACCATCCAGTCGAAGTCGGGTGGACAGGGCATCGACCTCGGCGACATCTATTCCACCAATGCCACCATCACCATCACCAACGAGAAGACCGGCCTCATCACCGCCGCCGACAATGACGGCATCCAGGGCACCAACGGCGTCACCATCAACAATTACGGGACCATCTCGTCCGATTACGCGGCCGGCACCGCCGACACGCAGAACAACTCCGCCGTCAAGGTGAGCGGCGACGACCAGGGACAGGCCATCACCCTCAAGGTGAACAACTATGCCGGCGCCCTCATCTCCGGGGCCTATCACGGCATCAAGGCCACGGGCACCGACGATAATCTGATCGTCACCAACAACGGCACCATCGAGGGCCGCAACGGCTCGGGCGTGAATTCCAACGGCACCGGCACCGTCGTCAATTATGGGCTGATCTCCGGCACCTTCGATCCCGCCGCGAGCTTTGGCGACGGCGACGGCGTGGACTTCGACCACGCCGGCACGGTCATCAACTACGGCACCATCGAGGGCCTCGGCTCCAAGGGCATCAAGCCGGGCGAGACCAAGCCCAGCACCTCCGAGGGCATCGCCATCGGCGGTGGCACGATCACCAATGGCGATGCGGCCCACACGTCGGCGCTGATCTCCGGCGCCAACAACGGTATCCTCATTGATGACAGCAACAGCGGCGATGCCTACGCCGCCGCGACCGTCACCAACTACGGCACGATCCAGGGCCTCGACGGCTACGGCATCCGCTATGTGAACTCCGGCGTCGACCCCACCAAGTCGCTCACCATCACCAATTACGGCACCATCTCCGGCACGACCTATGCGGTGCAGATGGGCAACGGGTCGGACCTCTTCGTCTATGGCACCGGCAGCAAGGTGGTCGGCATCGTGGACGCAGAGGGCGGCGTCGACACCCTGCAGCTCGGCGCAAATGGCGAGAGCGTCAGCTTCGACCTCAGCCTCTTGGGTAACAGCGCCACCTATCGCAACTTCGAGGTGCTGACCGCCGGCACCGCTTCGCTCACCACCCTCACCGGCACGTCGGACTTTTCGGGCGCGGCGATCTTCGACCAGTCGTCGGTCTATCTGAAGGGCGCCTCCCTCGCGGGCGCCTCGCTCAATGTGTCGGGCACCGATGCGCTGCCCGCCGAACTCCTCGGCTGGGGCACGGTGGGTGGCCTGGCCACCTCCGGCAACACGACGATCCTGCTCGGCACCGAAACGTCGCGCTTCGGCACGCTCGACGTGAAGGGCTCCGCCGCCATCGGCGGGACCTACCGCGTGGACGTGGACACCGCCGGCAACACCGACCTCATCCGCGCCACAGGCGCCACCGTCATCGGTGTGGGGTCCGAAGTGGAGATGGTGGGCCAGCTCGCCTGGGGCCGGGACTACACCATCCTCTCGTCCGCGGGCGGTGTCAGTGGCACCTTCTCCCTCGATGTGCTCACCCCCATCGACTATCTCTTCGTTGATCCCGCGCTGAGCTATGACGCCAACAACGTCTACCTCTCGCTGGCGCGGAACGGCGTCTCCTTCGCCTCCTACGCCGTGACGCCCAACCAGCGTTCGGTCGCCGGCGCCCTGGAGCGCATCGGCGCGGGGCCGAAGGCGGACACCTCGAAGCTCTATTCGGCTTTCGTGACCCAGACGGCGGACGACCGTCCCACCCTCGCCCTCTCCCAGCTCTCCGGCGACCTCTACGCCACCCTGCCCGGGCAGCTGGCCACCGAGAACATGATGGTCAACGACCTCATTCTCGGCCGTCTGCGGCAGGCGGGCTACAGCAGCGCCAAGGGGCCGGAAGCCACGCTCGGCGCTGGCGGTCCGGCGCGCGCCTACGCTGACCCGGCGACGCCCGGCGCGCAGGCCTTCAAGGCCATCAAGGCGCCCGAGCCCGCGCCCGTGTGGACCACCTGGGCGCAGGGCTACGGCCAGTGGCTGTCCACCTCGGCCAACGGCAATGCCGCCGCGGCCGACACCAACCTCGGCGGCCTGCTCATCGGCGCGGACCTCTCGGCCAGCAACTGGGTGATGGGCCTTGCCGCCGGCTATTCCTCCGCCTCGACCACCGCGGATGCAGCCTCGGCCAGCACCGAAACCTGGCGCATCGCTGCCTACGGTGGCGCGACCTTCGACGCGGTGAAGCTGCGCGCCGGCGCCAGCTACGGTTGGAGCAGCATCGACCAGAGCCGCTTCGTCGCCCTCACCGGAGAGAGCCCGAAGGCCAGCTACAACGGCACCGCCGGCAACCTCTTCGCCGAGGCCGGCTACACCTTCGCGTTCAGTGGCGTGGCACTGGAGCCCTTCGCCGGCATCGGCTGGACCAGCGTGAACCTCGGCAGCTTCATCGAGAACAACGCGCCGATCGCAGGGCTCTCCTCCACCGGCACGTCGTTCGACACCACCTATTCCACCCTCGGCCTGCGTGTCGCCACCAGCTTCGCCACCTCGGGCATGGTCGTGACGCCCCACGCTTCGGCCGGCTGGCGCCACGCCTTCGGCGACGTGACGCCCCAGACGGTGGTGAGCTTCATCAATACCGGCACCGCCTTCGGCATCGATGGCCTCGCCATCGCCGAGGACAGCATCGTCGGCTCGGTGGGCATCGACTTTGCCTTCGCCACCGGCGCGACCTTCTCGCTGGGCTACGAGGGCATGGCCGGTGACGGCACCAGCTACAATGCCGGCAAGGCGACGCTGGCGGTGAAGTTCTGAGACGACCGGGCGCGCGAGGAAGGCTGAACGCCGGATCTCGCGCGCCCTTCTTTCTTCTGGCGTGAATGATCGCTCCGGCGCCTGCGACTCAACCTTTCGCCCGCTCCTCGATCAGCGCGGCGAAGATGCTCGCGACGGTGAGGTCTGCGCTGGTGCCTGGGTTCAGCCCCCGCGCCTTCAGGCTGGTGTCGAAGGCGAGCAGCGCATCGTGGCGCGCTGACGGGGACAGGCCGCCGAGCCGGCCGCGTAGCGCCTCCGCCTCGCGCCGCACGGCCTCCGCCTGATCGGCGCCGAACTTGCGGGCGATATGGCTGTCCGGGAGCGTGCCGAGGAACGCAAGGTAGGCGTCCTCGATCCGCTCGCGCTCCAGCGGCCCGCCGGCCAGCACCGGAACGCCGAGGGCGAAGAGGTCCGCGTAATCGGTCACATATTGCCGGGCGATGGCGTCGCGATCGGCGGCAACCGCCATGGCCTCCCGAAGCGTGACGCTGGCCGGTGCCCGCACATCCGCCTCGTCTGCCGCGCCCAGGCCGCCGGGCGACGCGGCGGCGATGGCGCGGAAGGCATTCCCGGCGTCGGCCAGATCCAACCCGTCCAGCACCAGCGCAAGCCGCTCACGGAGCGGGCCGGCGCTTTCGGCCGCCACCGCGAGGGGCGCGCAAAGCAGGATGATGCCGAGATTGGTGTTGCAGCCGGCAACCGCCAGAGAGGCCTCCACCGCCGCCAGCACCCGTGCCCCGACCATTCGGCCGGTGACGGCGATGGCCGGCGCAGCGGCAGCGGCAGCGGCCTCGAACTGCGCGGTTTCCATGCCGTGCCCCGCGGCGAAGACATGGACATTGCCCGGCTTCAGGGCTGACAACTCGGCGAGGCAGGCGGCGTGGAAGGCCTCCGCCACCTCCTTCGCAACGAGCGCTCTCATGCGTCGATGGGGGCGGTGCTCATGGCGCAGGCTCCATCACCGCGCCGAGGCCGAAGTCGCGCAGCAGGGCCTGCGTGCGCTCGCGCATCCGTGCCTCGGCCACCTCGGGCGTGGGGCCGGTGGCGCGCACGGTGCAGAGCGGGGCGCCCTTCAGCACCGAAGCGCCGGCCGGCGGGCGGTCGGCCACGAAGTCCGGCCACGCATCCTGCGGCACCACCATGTCTTGGGCGGCATAGATGACGCCGGCGGCGTGCGCCTGGGTCGGCGCGGGCAGCACCTCGGGCAGCTTCCCGCCGCAGGCCGCCAGATGCAGGCCGAGCAGCGGGGGGAGGGGATCGGTGTCGAAGATATCGAGGGTGGCGCCGGGGCGGGGATTCACCTCCACCAGGAACCAGCCGTCGTCATTCACCACGAAGTCGAGGGACACCAGCCCCACCAGCCCGCAGGCTAGGGTGACGCTGAGCGCACCCTTCAGCATCTCCGCGGCGAACCGCTCGGGCAGGGCGACGGGCCCCGTGGCGCCGCCATACCGGAAGGGATGTTCCTCGTCCTGCGAGCGCCATTGCCGCGAGGCGCCGACGATGCGGGCGGCGCTGCCGTTGGACAGCAGAAGCAGAGAGAGGGACTGCCCGCTGACTTCGCGCTGGAGATAGTGGCCCGGCGCGGGCGCGGAGAGATCTCCCGGCGCCCTGCGGCTGATATGGGCGCCGCCGGCCCCGCCGATCTTCTTCTCCAGCACCGGCGCGTCGCCGAAGGTCTCGGCGGTGGGCGCTTCGAGGGTCACGGTCGGGAAGGGGATATCGAGATGGGCCGCGAGCGCGGCCAGCGCGATGGGGTCCTTCAGGACGCGCACGATGGCCGGCGCGTTGCCGAGGATGGGATTGCGCTCGGCGATCCGCGTCATGAGGGCGGTATCATCCTCAAGCCCCCCGCCCAGCACGACCGGCAGGCCGGTGGGTGCGAGGGAATGCAGCGCCTGGATGAGGTCATCGCCATCGAAGGCGCAGCCGTTCTTCTTGTGAACCCGGACGCAACGCGCCGTGTGGGCGCAGGTATCGAGATCGGCGAACAGGTCGAACGAGAGCGCGGCGAAGCCGGCGCGGGCGGCGCTGGTCGCCAGCGGCCGGGCGGAAATGGCGATGAGAGCAATATCCATCTGGATCCCAGCCTGTTGGTTCAAAGCCCACTTGCGGGGCCTTTTGTGCGGCGCGGCCCCTTACGGTTACGCGCCTTCCTCCCGTTCTTTCCGGCCGCGTTGGCGGTATTCAGAGAGCGATCACTTCCGCGCCCTGATTGTTTCCTCGCACGCAATCGAATGACAGGTTTGTGAACGATGCGAAGCGGCCGCGCAAGGTGGCGGCCAGTCGCGCCGCCGTCTCCTCGCCATCGATGATCGCAAAGCCGGTCGGCCCCCACGAGCTTTGGCCGACACCGGCGATCCCCTCCGCCTCGATGGCGGCGACGGCCTCTGCCACCTGCGGGCTCAGGAAGCGGCCGCCCCCCTGCGCCGCGGCATAGTGATCGCCCAGCACCCGCTGCCAGTGGCCGATGACGCGGCCGAACCCGTCCGCATCCGCCGCCGCAAGCGCCGGCAGGGCCTCCAGCAGCATGCGATGGCACAGATGCGCCGCCTGCTCCGCCGGAAAGGGCGGAAGGGTGGCCATGGCAGCCGTCTCCTGCGGCCCGCTCAAGCCTTCGCGGGCGGCGTCGAAGACGAGCAGGAAGCGCCAGCTCTCCGGCACCTTGAAGCGCGCGAGCAGGGGCGGCGGCGCACTGGCCCCGGGGCCTCCGAGCGCCTTGCCGCCATCGAGGATGGCACCACCGGCTGCGAACGCCTCCATGCCGATGGCTGAGCGTCGGCCGCGGCCCAGCACGGTCGCAACCTCGCGCGGGGTGAGCGCCTGGCCGGAGAGCCTTGCCACGGCCACGCCCACCGCCAGCGCCAGCTGGGTGCCGGAGCCGAGGCCGCCATGGGCCGGCAGGGCGGCGTCCACCTCGATGGCGAAGCGCGCGTCAATACCGAGCTTGTCGCGCACCAGATCCCGCGCGCGGGCGGCGCGGTCGCTGTCCGGCCCTTCGGCGGTATCCGAGCCGCTGCGGCGGACCGTCACCTCGGTGGCCGGCCGCTCCAGCGCGATGCCGAGAGAGCCGAAGCGGCGGCCGAGCGATCCGCCGAGATCGAGAAAGCCGAGATGCAGGCGCGCTGGCGCGCGCACCTTCACCCCGGCCGCATGGATGAGATCCACGCGGCGGCTCAGCCGGCGAGGGCGGCGCGCAGCCGCTCCGCATGGGCGGCGAGCACGTCGGGCTTCTCCATCTCGCTCGCCGGCGGCTTCATGGGCACGCCCGAATGGCGCGGGATGACGTGGACATGGAGGTGGAACACCACCTGCCCGCCGGCCTCCTCGTTGAACTGCTGCACGGTGATTCCGTCCGCATCGAAGGCCTTCATGCCGGCGATGGCCACCTTCTTGGCGATGGTCGCCACATAGGCGAGATCCTCGGGCGCGATGTCGAGGATGTTGCGGGCCGGCGCCTTGGGGATGACCAGCGTATGGCCGGGGCAGCGCGGCATGATGTCGAGGAAGGCGAGGGCCTTGTCGTCCTCATAGACCTTGTGCGCCGGCAGCTCGCCGCGAAGGATGCGGGCGAAGATGTTCTGCGGATCGTAGTCCGGCGTGGCGGTCATGCGTGTCTCTCCCTGTTGGGGAGGAGATTGCAGGGTGCGGGCGGGGGGTCAAGCCCGCAAGCTTGCACACCCCATGCCGGGGCTCAGCCGAAGCGGCCGGTGACGTAATCCTGCGTCCGCCTGTCCCGGGGGTGGGTGAAGAGGTCCTGCGTCGGCGCGAACTCCACCATCTCGCCGAGATACATGAAGCCGGTGAAGTCGGAGATGCGAGCCGCCTGCTGGAGATTGTGGGTGACGATGGCGAAGGTGTACTGCGCCTTCAACTCCTCGATGGTTTCCTCGATGCGCGCCGTGGTGATGGGATCGAGGGCCGAGCACGGTTCGTCGAGCAGGATCACCTCCGGCTTGAGGGCGATGGTGCGGGCGATGCACAGGCGCTGCTGCTGGCCGCCGGAGAGGCCGAGGCCGCTCTGGGTCAGGATGTCCTTCACCTCGTCCCACAGGGCGGCCTTGCGCAGGGCCTCCTCCACCCGGATGTCGAGGTCGGCCGGGGTGAGCTCCTCGTTGATGCGCAGGCCGATGGCCACGTTGTCGTAGATCGACATGGGGAAGGGCGTGGGCTTCTGGAACACCATGCCGATGCGCG
>JAYSCE010000207.1:6695-7340 GCA_041915035.1 Xanthobacter sp. | reverse complement strand
CGCGCTGAGGATCGGATGCCGGTCTCCGGCGTCCCCTTTCCCCGGTCAGCCCGCTGGCGCACCTTGGCCCCATGGACCTGAACGCGATTCGCATCCTCGGCCTCGACCCTGGCCTGCGCCGCACGGGCTGGGGCGTCATCGACGTGCTTGGCTCGCGGCTCTCCTTTGTCGCCTGCGGGACCATCCTTCCGCCCGAGGCGGGTGAGATGGCCGAGCGGCTGGCCTTTCTGCATCGTGGTCTGGTGGACGTTCTCCTGCGCTTCGCCCCGGCCGAGGCGGCGGTCGAGGAGACGTTCGTGAACATGAACCCGTCATCGACCCTGAAGCTCGGTCAGGCGCGCGGCGTGGTGATGCTCGCCCCGGCGCAGATGGGGCTCCCCGTCGCCGAATATGCACCGCTGCTGGTGAAGAAGAGCGTGGTCGGTGCCGGCCGGGCGGAAAAGGCCCAGGTGCGGATGATGATCGGCATCCTGCTGCCCAAGGCGACGCCTGAGACCGACGACGCCGCCGACGCGCTCGCCATCGCCATTACCCATGCGCATCATCGTGGCGCGGCTGCGCGTGCGCGCGCGGCGCTGTAAACTCCCCGGCGACCCTGGGGGATGTTCGCCATGATCTATGGACAGCTGGCGCTCGTCACGGCGG
>JAYSCE010000207.1:0-6685 GCA_041915035.1 Xanthobacter sp. | reverse complement strand
CCCAATGGAAGCCGGCCTATCGGCGCGGCTTCGCCATGCAGGCAACGCTGGCCCTGGCCGGCGCTCTTCTGGGGGCCGCCGCGTTTGCCACGGACAACGATTGGCGCTGGCTCGGCGGCGCGGTGCTGATGCTCGCCAACTGGCCGTTCACTTTGGTCGGCATCATGCCCACCAACCGGGCGCTCATGGGCGCGCGGGAAGAAGAGGCGGGGCCGGACACGCGCCGCCTCATCGCCAACTGGGGGCAGTTGCATATGGTGCGGACGGGCCTCGGGGCGCTGGCCACCTTCGTCTTTTTCACCGCAGCCACGGGCTGAAGGGTCGCACATGATCGGGAAGCTCAAGGGTGTGGTGGACGAACTCAACGAGGACCACGCCATCATCGACGTGCATGGCGTGGGCTATCTCGTCCATTGCTCCGGCCGCACCCTCTCCGCCCTCCCGCGGGCGGGGGAGGCGGCAGCGCTGTTCATCGAGACCCATGTGCGGGAGGACGCGATCCGCCTGTTCGGCTTTGCCTCGGCGGCGGAGCGGGACTGGTTCCGCCTGCTGCAAGGGGTGCAGGGCATCGGCACCAAGACGGCCCTGGCAGTGCTTTCCACGCTCAGCGCGTCCGAGCTGACGCAGGCCATCGCGCTGGGCGACAAGACGACCGTCGCGCGCGCCCCGGGAGTCGGGCCTCGGGTCGCCACGCGCATCGTGACCGAGCTCAAGGACAAGATGCCTGGCTTCGGCGCAGGCTCCATTTCCCTCGCCGACATCGGTGGCACCCCGTCCGCTGCTCCGGTCACCGGCGGTGCGGCGGCCGATGCGGTGTCGGCCCTGGTCAATCTCGGCTATGGCGCGCCGCAGGCCAACACGGCGATTGCCGCCGCCCTGCGATCGGCCGGAGAGGATGCCAAGACCGAGACGCTGATCCGCCTCGGGCTCAAGGAACTGGCGAAGTAAGGCGTCACGGCATCCGCGAGGCGATCTTCAGTTCTTCGCCATCCACGGTGAAGGTCCCGTAGCCGCGATGGTGGATGGTGCGCGGGGCCTTCTGCGCCGGATCGCGCCACGCCTTCACCACTTCCAGGACGAAGAGATTGAAGCGGTTCACGAGCCGCGTCTCGACCACACGGCACTCCAGATTGGCGAAGCATTCCGACACCAGCGGCGCCTGAACCAGCGTCGCGGGAAGGGGCGTAAGCCCGATGGTGGAGAACTTGTCCACCTCTTCACCGGAGCAATTGCCCACGGCCACCACCTTCTCCGCCAGCGCCACGGCGGGAATTGCGATGACGCATTCCTTCGTGGCGCGCAGCGCCCTGAAGCTGAAATCGGCGGAGGAGACGATGCAGGCGATGAGCGGCGGCGTGAACTCCACCATCATGTGCCAAGACATGGCCATCACATTCGCCCGCCCCCGCGCGGCGGTGGTGAGCAGGACCACCGGGCCCGGCTCGATCAGCTTGTAGACCTCCGCGAGCGGAAGCTCCTTCATGGCACGGCCCATGGCGACCTCCTGAACTGGAGGCGGCAGGCTTTCACCCAAGGCGGGCGGCCGCATTAATCCAGATCACGCGCGGCGCATCCGTTCCCCTTCCGTACCCGGCCGGCAGGCACTACAGTCGCGCGAGTCGCTGGTCCCGAGGCGCGCAAGGCTTCCGTCATGAACACCCGCCTCCTCTCGGGCGAAAAGCGCGGCGATGATGCCGCCGATTCCACCCTGCGCCCGCAGCTCCTGTCGGAGTTCGTCGGCCAGGCGCAGGCGCGCGCCAATCTGGAAGTCTTCATCAAGGCGGCGCGGGCGCGCGGCGAGGCGCTCGACCACGTCCTGTTCGTGGGACCGCCCGGCCTCGGCAAGACCACGCTGGCGCAGATCATGTCGCGCGAGATGGGGGTGGGCTTCCGCTCCACATCCGGGCCGGTGATCGCCAAGGCCGGCGATCTTGCTGCCATTCTCACCAATCTCGAAGAGCGCGACGTGCTCTTCATCGACGAGATCCACCGACTGTCCCCCGCGGTGGAGGAAATCCTCTATCCGGCCATGGAGGATTACGAGCTGGACCTGGTCATCGGCGAGGGGCCGGCCGCCCGTTCGGTGAAGATCTCGCTGCCGAAATTCACGCTGGTGGGCGCCACCACGCGCTCCGGCCTCCTGACCACGCCATTGCGTGACCGCTTCGGCATTCCCGTGCGCCTCCAGTTCTACACGGTGGAGGAGTTGGAGAAGATCGTGGTGCGGGGGGCTCGGGTGATGGGTATCGCCATCGCGCCCGACGGCGCCACCGAGATCGCCCGCCGCGCGCGCGGCACCCCGCGCATCGCCGGCCGGCTGTTGCGGCGGGTGCGCGACTTCGCGCTGGTGGCGGAGGCGGAGCGCATCGACCGCAAGATCGCCGACCGCGCCCTCCTCGCTCTGGAGGTGGATGCCGCCGGTCTCGATGCGATGGACCGGCGCTATCTCACGGTGATCGCCGAATTCTACGGCGGCGGCCCGGTGGGCGTGGATACGCTGGCCGCCGCCCTGTCCGAGCCGCGCGATGCGATCGAGGAAATCGTCGAGCCCTTCCTTGTGCAGCAGGGCTTCATTCAGCGCACGCCGCGCGGGCGGATGCTGACCGGCGCCGCCTTCCGGCACCTCGGGCTTGCAGAGCCGCCATCCGTCAAGCAGATGCCGCTCTTTGACGAGGGCGATTGACGCTCTCGACGGCAGCCCGCGCGAAATGTAAAGCACATTGACATGAGCTGGACCCGGAACGGCGAAACGCGCTCCTACCATCACGGCAACCTACGGGAAGCCCTGATGCAGGCTGCGCTCGACCTCGTGGCCGAGAAGGGCGTTGCCGGCTTCACCTTCGCAGAGGCCGCCCGCCGCGCGGGGGTAAGTCCCGCCGCCCCCTACCGCCATTTTCGCGACCGGGACGAATTGCTCGCAGCCGTTGCCACGGCAGGGTTCGAGCGCCTGACCGAGACCTTGCAGGCGGCGTGGCAGGGCGGGCGCCCCAAGGCGTCGGAAGCGTTCGAGCGGGTCGGCCGCGCCTATCTCGCCTTCGCCCGAAGCCGGCCGGCTGAATATGTGGCGATGTTTGAGTCGGGCCTCTCCCCGGACCGTCACGAGGGTTTGAAGCAGGCCGGCGACAAGGCTTTCGGGGCATTGCGCGAGGCCGCCGAAGTTCTGGTCTCTCACATTCCAGGACCCGGCCGCCCGCCAGCGCTGATGGTGGCGCTTCACACATGGTCCCTCGCCCATGGCATCGCCTCGCTGTTCGGCCGCGCCGATGGCGGCCGGCGCAAGTTGCCCATGGACCCGGACGACCTTCTTGAGGCCGGATTCCTTGTCTATCTGAAAGGCCTCGGCACCCCTTCCGACTGAGGCTCCGGCAGGCGCCCATTGACAAGAAGCGCCCTGCCACCTATCTATGTGAATGTTATTTACATTAACCGGGAACGACAGCCATGGAGCTCGCTTACAAGCTCGACAGCTACGGTAAACCGGCGTGGATCGCGCTCACGGTACTGGGCTTCATGGCCTGGTGGCCGCTGGGCCTCGCCATCCTCGCCTTCGCCATCGGCAGCGGACGGTTCGGATGCGGCAAGCGCAGCTTCGCCCGCTGGCAGGAACAGGGAGGAGACAAGATGAAGGGTTTCGGATGCTGGACCCGCTCCGCTCCCTCCAGCGGCAACCGCGCATTCGATGAGTATCGCCAGGACACGCTGCGCCGCCTTGAGGAGGAGCAGAACGAGTTCCGCGACTTCCTCGACCGCCTGCGCCAGGCCAAGGACAAGGCCGAGTTCGACCAGTTCATGGCCGAGCGCCGCCGCCGCGCCGACGAGCCGCAGCCCGACACGTCCAACAACGGCTGACCGCCGCTGACGACGCCGGCAGGTAATGCTGGCAGAAACGTCGGTACGGTTTCCAACGCCCCCCAGGTTCCGTCCCGGCCGAACCGCGCCCTTTGTTCACAAGGGGCGCGGTCTCGTTTATGGGAGGGCGCCATGATCGAGCGTCCGACCCCCTCCCCGTCCGACAAGAACCTCCACCTTGCTGGCCGCCTCATTCCCGGCGGCCATGCGCTGGACGTGCGCGTCTATTACGAGGACACGGATTTCTCCGGCATCGTCTACCACGCCAACTACCTGCGCTTCATGGAGCGCGGCCGCTCCGACTACATGCGGCTTCTGGGCGTGGTGCAGGGCGAACTGTTTGCCCAGGCGGCGGAGGAAGCCCCCGGCTTCCATTTCGTCGTGCGCGCCATGCAGATCGACTTCCTGAAGCCTGCCCGCATCGACGACGTGCTGCAGATCGTGACCCTTTCCAAGGATGTGGCCGGCGCCTCCATCACCCTGCTGCAGCAGGTGAAGCGCGGCGACGAGCTGCTGGTCTCCGCTACCGTGCGGGTGGCCTTCGTCTCCGAGGGCCGCGCCAAGCGCATCCCTGATTCCCTGCGGCAGGCGACCCTCGCCGACGCCCGCGAGGCGGAGGCGATCGGCGAAATTCGCCGCTGACGCTTGGGAAGGCGCGACTTTCGTTACCGCCACGGCCCTGCGCTAACGCAGCATTAAGCGTGTTCATGCACAGCTTCATCCGGCTGCGGCGCTTTCGCACCGCAGCGCAGACCGGCACGCCCGTCAAAGTTTGGACAGTTTCGCCCGTTCAAAGGGCCGGCGAACTTTGAATGCGACGTCCGGCGCTCGAAACCCGCGCGGCCTCAAGCCGAAGCGGGAGCCGGATGCTCCGGGCGGGCACACCCCTCCCGAGCGCAGAAGCGGTTCCTCCTCAAGGAGCGCCGCGGAGCCGAGGATGATTGATGTGACGAGCCGCACCGGCACCGTTTTCCGCCTGACGCCGGCGATCGCCGCGGCGGCGGGCCTTCTCCTGCTCGGCACCCTGCCCGCCCTCGCCCAGGATCCGATCGGCAGCGCGGTCCCGCCGCCGTCCGCCGATTTCTCCTTCCTCGGCCTGTTCCTTCAAGCCCACATCGTGGTCAAGCTGGTGATGATCGGCCTGATCGTCTCCTCGGTCTGGGTCTGGGCGATCATCATCAACAAATGGATGCTGTTCTCGCGAAACAAGCGCGAGATGGACCGCTTCGAGCAGGTATTCTGGTCCGGCCAGAGCCTCGAAGACCTTTACCGCACGCTGGCGGGGCGCTCCAACCATGGCATGGCCGCCATTTTCGTCGCCGCGATGCGCGAGTGGAAGCGCACCTACGAGGGTGGCGCCCGCTCCCTGGCCGGCCTCAACCAGCGAATCGACAAGGTGATGAACGTCACCATCGCCCGCGAGGTGGAGCGGCTGGAAACCGGCCTGCTGGTGCTGGCGACCGTCGGTTCCGCCGGCCCCTTCGTCGGCCTGTTCGGCACGGTCTGGGGCATCATGACTTCGTTCCAGTCCATCGCCGCGTCCAAGAACACCTCACTCGCCGTGGTGGCGCCGGGCATCGCGGAGGCGCTGTTCGCGACCGCGATGGGCCTCATTGCCGCCATTCCCGCGACGATTTTCTACAACAAGTTCATTTCCCAGACCGGGCGTCAGGCCCAGCGGCTGGAGGGTTTCGCGGACGAGTTCTCCGCCATCCTCTCGCGTCAGATCGACGAGCGGGGCTGAACCATGGGCATGTCAGGCGGAGGGGCGGCAGGATGGCAGAGCCGGCGCTCGCGCCGGCGCGCCGCCCCGGTCATGGCCGAGATCAACGTGACGCCCATGGTGGACGTCATGCTGGTGCTGCTCATCATCTTCATGGTGGCGGCACCGCTGCTCACGGTGGGCGTGCCCATCGACCTGCCGCAGACGCAGGCGAGCGCGGTGAACCAGGACAACAAGGAGCCCATCACCCTCTCGGTGCGGCCCAACGGTCAGATCTATCTCGGCGACAGCGAGATCAAGTACGAGGATCTGGTCTCGAAGTTGCAGGCGGTGACGCAGGCCCGCGGCGGCTTCGAGGAGCGCATCTTCGTCCGCGGCGACAAGAACGCGAATTACGGACAGATCATGCGGGTCATGGGCCGCCTTTCGGGGGCGGGTTTCAAGAAGGTGGCACTGGTCACCGAAGTTGAGCAGGGGGGCTGAACCATCAATCCCATGCGCAGCAGCCTCGCGGCATCGACGGCGCTCCACGTGGGCGTGCTCGCTTTGACCCTGGTGTCTTTCTCCGGGGTGAAGACGCTTGACCCGATGACCGAGACGGTGCCGGTGGATGTGATTTCGGCCTCCGACTACACCAAGCTCACCCGCGGCCTGACGAGCGGACAGAAGACCGAAAAGCCCAAGCAGGTGGCCGAGAAAGTCGCCCCGCCGACCCCGGTGGAAGACCCCAAACTCAAGGCCTCCGAGAAGCCGCCGGTGGAGGCCACCCCCCCTCCCCCGCCGCCCCCGCCGCCGCCACCCCAAAAGGCGGAGCAGCAGACCCAGCAAAAGGCCGAGCCGGCGCCCCCGCCCAAGGAAACGGCAGAGGTGGCGCTGAAGAACGAGCCGAAGAAGCAGGAGCAGCCGCAGGATCAGGCGAAGGCGGACGCCGCCCCGCCGCTGCCGCCGAAGAAGCCTGCGCCGCCGCGTGAACAGCCGAAGCCCATCGAGGCCAACACGCCCACGCGTGACTTCAACACCGACCAGATCAAGCAGCTCATCGACAAGCGCACGCCCACCCGTCAGGTGGCGAGCGCGGGGGGAGATATCGAACACCTCGTCCATCGGGGTGCC
>JAYSCE010000206.1:4813-7376 GCA_041915035.1 Xanthobacter sp. | reverse complement strand
TGACATCGACAGCGCCCTGCGGCTGGTCGCGGCGACGGTGGCTGGCATGGCGCTGGGGCTCAACCGGGATCTGAGCGACAAGCCGACCGGCATGCGCACCCTCGGCCTCGTGGCCCTCGGGGCGGCGCTGGCCGCCCTTGCGGGGCTCCGGGCGGAGGGGGTGTCGGGCGATCCGGACGCGACGAGCCGCGTTATCCAGGGGGTGATCCAGGGCGTGCTCACCGGCATCGGTTTTCTCGGCGCCGGCGTGGTGCTGCGCGATCGCAGCGCCGGGCGCATCCGCGGACTCACCACGGCGGCGTTGGTCTGGGTCACCGCCGCCGTCGGCATCGCCTGCGCGCTGGCATCATGGGTGTTGATCGCGCTCGGCGTCGGGCTCGCCCTGTTCCTGCTGGTGGTGTTGCACCCGCTGGAGAAGAAGCTGGAGCGCAGGGCGGGTCAGGACCAGCCGTAAGATGGGCCCGGTGACGCACGTGGGATAGGCGTGCGCCACCGGGCGCCGGCCGCAGCCTGCAGGACGCGCAGGACTCATGCAGCCGGAGGGAGACGGCGCCGGTTCGGCCCGTCTCTGGATCGAAGCGGAGACGCCTCGCGGGAGGTCAGAACCGCGTCGTTAGCGTTGTCAGCCAGGCCGGGGAGACCTGGACCAGTGCCGCTTCGATCCGCTTGTCGGCGCCGGTGGCGATCAAAAGGCCGACAACCACCAGCACCAGACCCATGAGGGCCTTCGCGCCCTTGCCGCCGGAAATCATGCGCGCGCGCCAGCGCATCAGCGTGGGGCGGGAGAGGGTTCCGGCGAGCGCCAGCGGCAGGCCGGCGCCGAGCCCGAACAGGCCCATCACCGCCGCCACCTCCCCGAGGTTGCGGCCCTGCGCGGCGAGCACGGAGGCGGCACCGAGGGTGGGGCCGACGCACGGGCTCCACACCGCGCCGAGCAACAGGCCGACGGCGAACTGGCCGCCCACGCCCTCCGTCGCGAAGCCGGACAGGTGCCGGCTCGCGAGGTCACTCACCGGCCCGCCCGCGGTGGCGAGCCGCGTCTGCAGCGGCGGCACGGCGAGCACCGCGCCGATGCCGATCATCAGCACCGCGCCCACCATGCGGAAGGCGTCGCCCTCCAGCCCGATGGCGTAGCCGACGGTGGCCACGAACAGGCCGATGACGGTGAAGGAGAGCGTCACCCCCACCGCCAGCGCCAGGGGAGCGAGGCGGTGCTCGGCCGCTGCCGCGCCGAGCACCAGGGGCAGCAGCGGCACGACGCAGGGCGACAGGATGGAAAGCACGCCCGCGAGAAACGCGAGGCCGAGGCTGCCGAAGGCCATTGTCGCCTCAGACGCCCTTGGCCAGCAGCGCCTCGATGGACGGCTTCGCGGTATCACCCACGGAACGGCCTTCCTCGGTCTTGCCCTTGTAGACGATGAGGGTGCTCTGCGAGCGGGCGCCGAACGCCTTCACCGCATCCTTCTGGCTGTCGAAATCCACGCGGAACACCACCATGTCCTTGAATTTCGGCGTCGACAGCAGCTCGCCGAGAATGGGGGCCTGGGCCGCGCACACCGGGCACCAGCTGGCGTGGATCTCCACCAGGATGGGCTTGCCCGCCTTCTGTGCGTCGGCGAAGGCGGCGGGGGTGTAGGCGGCATGGTCGGTGGCGGCCAGGGCTGACGCACCGGCGAAGGCGGCCGCGGCCAGCGGGAGGGCGACGGCAAAGGCGAGCGTGACACGGCGGGTGAACATGATGGCGTCCTTCTTCCCTTGATCGGCGGCGCTTGGCCGACATGGGGCTTTTCGGAAGGTGGCCCCGGGCGGTTACAGGGGGCGGAGCCATCACGGGCAGTTGAAGGCGTACACGCCCCGCCAATTCCGCTAGACCACGGACCAGACAGGGGCCGGCGCGGGTCGGCCTGGGAGGATTTTGCTCCGTGAACGATCAGGTGAAGCTCGTCCTTGCCTCCGGCTCTCCCCGCCGCCTCGCGCTGCTGAACCAGGCCGGCATCGAGCCGGACCTTCTCATGCCCGCCGACGTGGACGAGACGCCCGAGCGCGGCGAACTGCCCCGCCGCCTTGCCCAGCGCCTGTCGCAGGAGAAGGCGAAGCTGGTGGCCGGCCGGGCCAAGGACGCCGAGATGAATGCGCTGGTGCTCGCCGCCGATACGGTGGTGGCCGTGGGCCGGCGCATCCTCCCCAAGCCCGATCTGGTGGACGAGGCGGAAGCGTGCTTGCGCTTGCTCTCCGGCCGCACCCATCGCGTCTATACCGGCGTCTGCCTCATCGATCCGCGCGGCCGTTCCGCCGCCCGGCTCGTGGAGACGCGGGTGCGCTTCAAGCGGTTGTCGCGCGACGAGATCAACGATTACCTCGCCTGCGGCGAGTGGCGCGGCAAGGCGGGCGGCTATGCCATCCAGGGCATCGCCGGAGGCTTCGTGGTGAAGCTCGTGGGCTCCTACACTAACGTGGTCGGCCTGCCGCTTTCGGAAACCCTCGGTTTGCTCACCGGCCAGGGCTATGACGTGCGCGCCGGCTGGGTGGAGCGCGCGGCGTGAGCGCGGATACACCTGCGAAG
>JAYSCE010000206.1:0-4803 GCA_041915035.1 Xanthobacter sp. | reverse complement strand
TCGCCGCCGCCCGGCCGTGCCCCATCTGCGGCAAGCCGCCGGTGGAGCGCTACAAGCCGTTCTGCTCCAAGCGCTGCGCTGACGTGGACCTGAACCGCTGGCTCTCCGGCAGCTACGCCATCCCCGGCCGCCCCGAGGAGGACGAGGACGGGGAGAGCGGCCCGCCCGAGCGGGGATGAACCACCTTCGGGCTCTCGCGTAAAAATATGCCTTTTCAGTAAACGCAACTTTAAATAGAGTTGCGTTGGGGAGGGCATCCTATGCATGCAGCGATCTTGTCCGTGCTGCCGGCGGTCGTGCTTGCCGCCGGGCTTCTGGTTCCGACCGCTGGGGCGCAGGCACAATCCGCATGTCCGGTGGCATCCGGGCAGCTTATGCCTGGCCAGCTTTATTTGCGCTCGCCCGACGGACGACAGTGGATCGACGCCACCGGACCGGGAGTGAAGTCCGTGATGGCCACGTCAGACCGCGTCCGCGCCATCTATGCCCTGCCACCAGACCGCGGCGGCGTGGTCGCGATCAAGCTGCGCAACGAGGCGCCGCGCACCGAGCGGGACAACGCGGACGTACAGGAAGTCCATATCGAGCGCCCGGCCCTCAATGAAAGCTGCTTTGCGGGCAGGCGGGGTCCCATGGATCGTCGGGTGGCGGCACGGGAATACGACGATTACCACGCGGCGGGTCTCAAGGAATCCCAGCTGCTGCATGCCTTCCATTTCCGCTACCGCTCCACGGAACAACCGGAGTGCCACCGGACCGACGACGCCAACGTCGGCGGGCGCAGACATTATTCGTTCACCCAGCCGAGCGAGTCCGGCGAGCCAACCCTTCGGGTCGCCGTGATTTCCGACGATGGCATTCCACCGATCCTCGTCCCCATACGCGATGCGCTCGCCGCGATCTCCGGGCTGAAGCCGGCCCAGGCCAGCACCGGCGGCGGGCCTGGCATGCGCTATGTCTATCTGCGCACCATGCTGCGGCGTTACCAGCCGGTGCCGCAGGGCGCGGCGAACTGCGTCTCTTTCAGCCTCGACGCCGCTGCCAACGTGACGACCACCTATGTGACGGTCGCCGACCTTGACTCGGGCAAGCAGTCCGCCGTGCAGCAAACGACCTGGACCCTGCGCTGGGCACGCCCGGAGCGATAGGCATGTCCGGAAAGCTGGTCGATACCCTCAAGCGCAACATCCAGGTCTTTTTCGACGCCTTCTATTCCACCCGTGTTCCGCCGCTGGGCCAGGACGCTCCCGGCGAGAAAAAGGATGCGGTCGCGCTCTCGCAACTGCTTCTGGTGACGGTGCTGGTGCTCGTCTCCCGCAGCTTTCTGGCGGGCGGCGGCATCTCCGTGTCGGTGCCGGCGATGCTCGCAGGGGTCGCCCTGGCGGCCGTGATCCTCGTGTCCCTGCTCGCCTACATCTTCTACCCCAAAGCCGATCCGAAGACGCAGAGCCTGCGCGGGTCGGTTTTCGTGATGTGCTATCTGATCCTGACGATCATGCTGTTCATCCTCATCGACGGCATCGGGCTGTTCGCGCTCGGCCAGGCGCCTTCGACGCTGCTGGCCGACGCGATGTTCGCGGTCGGTCTCGATCCCGTCCGCTTCGGAGATTTTCTCACGGCTTTGGTCTTCAGCCTGCTGGCCTGGATCCTCCTGACGGTGCGCACCGTATTGCAGTTTCCGCCGACCTCCTGGACAGACGCCTTCTGGACCCCGCAATTCCCCACCTTCGTGCTCATGAATGCGGGGCTGTTCTACGTGGTCATTCTCGCCTGATCGGTGAAGGTCTGCGCCCACCTTGACGGCTCACGCTGCGGCGGGCGAGGGTGCGGCGGGTCTGGCAGCGGAGCGAGCATCATGGCGGCGGTGGAACGGGCGGCGGCGGACATTCCTTCCTTCCGAACCCACGCCTTTATCGACGGGGCGTTCCGTCCGGCCGCCTCGGGACGCACCTTCAGCGCCGTCAATCCCGCCACCGGCCACGCCATTGCCGAGGTCGCGGCCTGTGATGCGGAGGATGTGGACCGCGCCGTGAAGGCCGCGCGCCGCGCCTTCGAGGATCGCCGCTGGGCCGGCCAGCGCCCGCTGGAGCGCAAGCGCGCTTTGCTGCGCTTCGCCGAGCTGATCCGCGCCCACCGGGATGAACTCGCCCTCACCGAGACGCTGAACATGGGCAAGCCCATCTCGGATGCCCGTGCCATCGACGTGCGCGCGGCGGCCGACTGCTTCGCCTATTACGGGGAGTGCTGCGACAAGGTCTATGGCGAGGTGGCGCCCACCACCGATGACAATCTCGCCCTGGTGCTGCGCGAGCCGCTCGGCGTGGTCGGCTGCGTGACGCCGTGGAACTTCCCGATGATCATGGCCGCCTGGAAGGTGGCGCCGGCGCTGGCCATGGGCAATTCCGTGGTGCTGAAGCCGGCCGAGGAAAGCCCGCTCACCGCGCTCCGCCTCGCCGAGCTGGCGGCGGAGGCCGGCATCCCCGATGGGGTGTTCAACGTGGTGCCGGGGCTCGGCGTCGAGGCGGGCAAGGCGCTGGGGCTCCACATGGATGTGGACGCCATCGCCTTCACCGGCTCCACGGAGGTCGGCCGCTACTTCCTGCGCTATTCGGCCGAGAGCAACATCAAGCGCGTGGCGCTGGAGCTGGGCGGCAAGACCGCCTTCGTGGTCGCCCACGACGTGCCCGATCTCGGCGCCGTGGCCGAGGCCGTGGCCGGGGGCATCTTCTTCAATCAGGGCGAGATGTGCACGGCGGCGTCGCGCCTCCTCGTGGACAACCGCATCCGCGCCGAGCTGGTGGAGCGCGTCGCCGCGCTCGCCCCGCGCTGGATGCCGGGCGATCCGCTCGATCCCGATGCGCCAGCCGGGGCCGTGGTGAGCCGCGAGCATCAGGGCCGCATCCTCTCCGCGATCCAGGCCGGCGGCGAGAGCGGCGCGCGGCTGGTGACGGGCGGCATGGCGGTGCGGACCGAAACCGGCGGCGCCTTCGTGGCGCCCACCGTGTTCGACGATGTGGCGCCATCCTCCACGCTGGCGCAGAACGAGATCTTCGGCCCGGTGCTGTCCGTGATCGGCTTCGACGGGCTGGACGAGGCGGTGGAGATCGCCAACGGCACCGTCTACGGTCTCGGCGCCTCCGTCTGGAGCGCCGACCTTGCCGCCGCACACAAGGTGGCGCGGCGCTTCAAGGCCGGCATCGTCTATGTGAACTGCTTCGACGCCGACGACATCACCACCCCCTTCGGCGGGGTGAAGCAATCCGGGTTCGGGCGCGACAAGTCCCTGCACGCGCTGGAGAAGTATTCCGACCTCAAGACGGTGTGGACGCGGCTCTAGGCTCGGGCGCCCCGTTCCCCGGACCAGCGACACCGCAGGTGGAGCGCCGATCCGGGGGCCAGCGCAAGACTCCCCGCGAAGCGGGACGAGGACTTTAAGCGCTGGAGTTCGGAAGCGCCTGCGGCGGTCTTTTGCGCTGGGCCCCGGCTCGCATTCCGCTGTCGCTGCATGCGTCCGGGGCGCGAGCTTTCACCGCCGCTCGAGCAGATGCGTCTCCTCGGTGGCCTCCCACTGCCCCTTGAGCGCATCGGGGCGGGTGACTGCATCGAGCTGCGTCACCTGATAGCCGGCGTCGTGCAGCGCATGGACCTCCGCCGAAGGCACCGAGAAGGGCGGGCCGCCCACGAGGGACTGGTCGTAGACGATCGTCACCACCAGTTGCGGAACCGCCCCGGTGAGGGCGGTAACGTGGCCGGCATAGCGCGGGCGCATGTCGGGCGGCAAAGCGATCAAAGCGGCGCGGTCATAGACGGCATCCACCGGCCCGAGGGTCTCGGCGTCGAGGGCGAAGATGTCGCCCTGGAAGATGTCGAGGCCGGGCGCGGCGAAGCGCAGGAGTTCGCCGGCCTCGGTGATCTCCGGCACCACCTCCAGCTCGGCGAACAACTCCTCCACCGCGATGCGGCTGAGTTCCGCACCGGCCACCGCGAAGCCCTGTCCGAGCAGATAGGCGATGTCCCGCGTCTTGCCGCACAGGGGCAAAAAGATGCGCGCGCCGGGCGCGAGGTCGAGGCGCGGCAGGTGCTTGACCAGATAGGCATTGGGCTTGCCTTCGTGGAAGCCGATCTGCTTCGTCTCCCACCTTGCCTGCCAGAATCCCGGTTCCATGCCCTCGCCTCCGCTGGCTCTGTGATGGGCCGCAGCTTTAGCAGATCAGGCGGTCCGCGCGAGCGCGGGGGTGGCCCACGGTCCCGCTTTCGCGGTAGAACCGCAGAGGTTCAACACGGAGCATCGCCATCGTGACGTCCGCCCCCCTGTCCAACTCCACCGCCCACTGGCGCGCGCTGGATGCGGCGCACCACCTGCACCCCTTCTCCGACACCAAGGCGCTGAACGCCGAGGGGGTGCGGGTCATCACGCGGGCCGAGGGGGTCTATGTCTTCGACAGCGACGGCAACAGGATCCTCGACGGCATGTCGGGCCTGTGGTGCTCGCAGGTGGGGCACGGCCGGCACGCCATCGTCGATGCCATGGCGCAGCAGCTCTATCAGCTCGACTATTACAACACCTTCTTCAAGACCACCCATCCGGCCGCGGCGGAGCTGGCGGCGGCCATCTCCGAGGTGGCGCCCGCCCATATGAACCACGTGTTCTTCACCTCGGGCGGCTCGGAGGCGGTGGACACGGTGCTGCGCATGGTGCGGCACTATTGGGCGGCGCTGGGCAAGCCCGAGAAGCACATTTTCATTTCCCGCCGCAACGGCTACCACGGCTCCACTATGGGCGGCGCCTCGCTCGGCGGCATG
>JAYSCE010000205.1:0-7379 GCA_041915035.1 Xanthobacter sp. | reverse complement strand
GGCTGCTTGCGTTCTAGAAAAAAATGCCGTCGACAGCCCTGAGATCCGGGGCGATGCCGGGCGAGGTGGGCGAGCCGTCGTCCAGCGGCGCCAGATAGTCCACCACCATCTGACGGAAGCGCGGGATGCCCTTGTAGGCGGCGATGTCCGGATGCAGGTCGCGCAGCACCCGGTGCAGCCGCCGGCGCCACTTCGGCACCTTGGCGATGTCCGCCACGCTGGTGAGATAGCAGCGGATGCCGAACAGGATGGCGTTGGAGCGGGGCAGGCGATAGAGCGTCTGCAGCTCCACGCGCAGGTGCACCTTCTCCGCCACGTTCTCCCGCGTGATCGAGGCCTTGTCCGGCCCCCACACCGGATAATTCTCCGGCGAGGTGTCGAGGCGCGGGTTCACCGTCATGGTCCAGTTGAGGCGGCGCACCGGCTGGCCGTACTGGAGGCGCAGGAGATACTTCAGCGCGCGGTCGAACACGCCCTTCTCGTGCGCCAGCGGCACCGGGCCGTGCCATTCCTGGAAGCTCATGCCGATATCGAACTCCAGCGACCAGTCGGCCTGGGTCGTCACCATGCCGCCGTCCACGAAGAGGTTGTCCTCGCGCTGGTCCTGAAGGGTGAAGTCGCCCTGCGCCTGCCGGGTGATGTACTCGAACGGCCCGCAGGGCAGCGTCTCGGCCTTGCCGAAGATGAAGCTCTGCTGGATGCCGAGCGGCCGGTTCACCCAGGTCCAGGCGTCGCCGTCCTTGGACAGGGTGAAGTGCTCGGGATAATCGGCCGCGAGGCTCTCCATGATGAGCTCGAGGCTGTCCCACTCCGCCGTCATCATGTGCGGCAGCACCTGGCAGCGCTTGGGATCCTCGGCAAGGATGCGGGCGCGCTCCTTGCACTCGGCGATATAGTGCTCGTCGATGTCGAACACCGCCTGGAAGGCCGCGGTGGGCCCCCCGCGCACGTGCGGCTCGATGTTCACCGAATACCTGTAGCTGTCTTCGGGGAACGGGAACGGGAAGCGCAGGAGGTCTTCGGGCGACTTCTTGTAGGTGAAGGTGTCGCGGAAGGTCTCTGCGGGCTTGAACTGAAGGGTAATGAAACCTCCCGGGATCACAGGTCGATGACGATGCGCGGGCCGCGGGCACGCGACACGCAGGTCATGATGAGGGTGCCGGCCGCCTTCTCCTCTTCGGAGAGGTAGTCGTCCCGGTGGTCCGCCTCGCCCTCCACGAGGGGGGTGGCACACTGGCCGCAGGCGCCGCCGCGGCACAGGCACGGGGCCTCCACGCCGGCCGCCTCGATGGCTTCGAGCAGGCTCTGGCTCTCGCCCACCTCGACCTCGATGCCGGATTTCCGGAGCACGGCGCGGAAGGGCAGGCCGGTGACGTCGCCGCCGAAGCTCTCCTTGTGCACCTTGCCCTTGGGCCAGCCGAGCGCGGCGGCGGTGGAGGCCACCGCATCCATCAGGCTATGCGGCCCGCAGACATAGACATGGGTGCCGAGCGGTTGGCGCGCGAGCAGGCCCGCAAGATCGAAGGCAGCGCGGCCGCCACCATGCACGCGGATTTCCTCACCCGCCGCATAGGGCGCGAGCATGCGCTCGAACACTGGCACTTCCTCCAGCGTCGCGAGCTGGTGCAGCTCGAACCGGGCGCCGCGCGCCTTCAGCTCCGGCAGGAAGGACAGAAGCGGCGTGATGCCGATGCCGCCGCCGATGAGCAGGTGCTTCTTCGCGGTGGAGGCGAGCGGGAAGAGGCTCACCGGATTGGCCATCTCCAGCACGTCGCCCGGCGCGACCCGGCGATGGAGATAGGAGGAGCCGCCGCGCGACTGGGCGACGAGGCGCACGATGATGTCGTAGCGCGCCCGCTCGGACGGCGGTGAGACGAGGGAATAGGCGTTCTTCATCACCCGCGCCCCGTCGCGCAGGGTGAGGAGCACGTGCCCACCCGCCGGCGGGGTGGGAAACGCGCCGCCATGGGCGGGCTCGAAGGAGAAGCGCTTGAGGCTCGGCGCAAGCTCGACGATCTCGCGCACGCGCACGCTGAAGGGCTGGGCAGCGGTCATGCGTAGAGCTCCTCGGCCTCGGGCACCTCGCCGGGCACCTCGGCGTCCACCTGAACGCCCATGAAGGCGGCGAGCCGCCGTGAGAAATGATCGCGCACGAACAGGGATGCGCCGCAGCCCGGGCAGGTGAAGATGGAGCTGGTGACACCCTCGCTCACCGTCCGGCAGTGGACGCAATAGATGCGCCGCGCCTTCGGCCCGACCGCGGCGAAGGACGTCTCCTGCCGGCTGAGGCCGGCCTTTTCGGCGCGCCCCCACACATCCCACAGGAACGGCTCGGCGCCGGCCGCATAGAGGCGAAGCCCCATGGTCTCGCGGGCGAGCCGCTCCTCCAGCGCGGAAAACTGGGGGGGCCGGGTGGGAACGACGGCGACGCGGCCGGGCGCCTCTTCCTGGGCCGGGGCGGTGGGCCGGGCGCTGCGCCGGCCACCCGTCCAGACCTCGAAGGCGGAGGGGGTGACCCCCTCCGCCAGCGCCTCAGCCGGAACCTCGGCCGCCTCGACCACCAGGAGGTGGTGCCGTCCGGACGGGTCCGGGGCGATGGGGGCGTACGTCGGGCGGCTCTTGATACCCTGGTCGCTCATTTCGTCTCCGTTCAATAGACCGCAATGCTGCGGGCCACGATGATGACAACGGCGCCAAGCACGAGGGCGAGGTAGGGCAGCATCCCCGCTCGCGTGCCGGCACCGGGTTCGGCCTTGAGGTGCATGTCCTCCATCATCGCCGCCGGGAACTGGCCCTTGTCCGTCACATAGTGGCGGAACAGGAACACCGGGATGATGGCGGCCGATACGATGAGCCCGGTGACCAGCGTGCCCGCACCCCAGATGTCGGCACCCATACCGAGCAGGAACAGGTTCACGTAGGCGAGCACCGTACCCATGCCGATGAGCCAGACGGGGGCCTTGAAGGGGCGCTCCCAGGCGGGGCGGTCGATGCGGTGCATCCAGGCGGAATTCAGGTTCAGGAAGTTGAAGAGGATGTAGCAGACGTTGGAGATGGCAAGGATGAACACGTAGTCCGACATCATCAGCAGGATGAGGTTGAACCCGAGGTCCGTCCACATGGCGCGGGTGGGGGCGCCGTTCTCGTTCACGTGGCTGAGGGACTTGGGCAGCCAGCCGTCCACCGACGCCTGGTAGAGCGTGCGGGAGGAGCCGGCCATGGAGGTGATGATGGCCAGCATGAGCGCGAGGATCAGCATCACCACGATCACGGTGTGGACGATGGGTCCGCCCTTGATCATGTCCGCCATGGCGCTCGCGACACCCATGCCGGAATAGATGTCAGCAGAGAGGATGCCGGAATAGACCGCCGGCGTCGTCACCGTGCCGGAGGCGTCCACCACCGCCGGGGTCACGAGCTGGCCGAGGCCGAGCACGCCCTGGAAGGAGATGGGCACGATGGTGAAGACGAAGATGCACAGAAGGCCCGAGTAGAGGATGGCCTTGAACGTATCCGTCTTCGGGTCGCGGAACTCGCGCGTGTAGCAGACCGCGGTCTCGAAGCCGTAGGTGGACCACGCGGCGATGAAGAGGCCGCCGGCCATCAGGGTGAGGCCGGCCATGTTCCACTCGCCGGCGATCACCCTGCCGGCCTCGTCCTTGGCGAGGGGCGCGAACGGCCCGAGATTGGCGGCGAGCACGTCGCCGGTGAACAGCGGCACGAGGCCGATGAGGATCAGCGGCAGCAGCGCCACGACGCCGAGGATGACCTGCACCTTGGCGGTCTGGCTGATGCCGCGATGCTGGATGGCGAAGGCGACGAGCAGCAGCACCGCGCCGAGGATGAAGGTGGCGTTGATGCGCAGCGCGAGGCCCGCCTTCAGCCAGCCGAGATCGACCAGCGTGAGCTGCCAGGTGTTGATGGCCGCATCCGGCGCGAACAGGATGGAGAGCACGTAGCCCGCCGCAAGGCCCGAGCCGATGGACAGCACCGGCGACCATGCCAGCCAGTTGCACCACACCGAGAACGGCGCGAGCAGCTTGCCGTAGCGCACCCAGGCGATGGCGCCGTAGACCGAGGCGCCGCCCGACTTGTGCGGGAACAGGCCGGCGATCTCGGCGTAGGAGAAGGCCTGGATGAAGCCGAAGATGATGGACAGGATCCACACGAACCAAGCCGGCGCGCCCACCGTGGCGCCGATGGCACCAATGGAGAAGAGCACGAGGGCGGGCACGCCGCTCGCGATCCAGAAGGCGCCGGTCCAGCTGATCTTGCGTTGAAGCGTGCCGGCCTCAGGCGCGGCGATTGCCTCGTTGGTTGCTGCGATGCTCATGTTATTCCCCTCAATTATGGAGGGGAGTTTCCAGAGAAGAAACTTTTTTGTCAATGTATAAATTGGCCGGGTGGATGGTGAAAGCGGCTCAATTTGCACGCATCGTCCGCTCAATGCATGGGCATTCTGTCGTTAGGGAAACAAATGCCTGCGGCCCCGCGGTGCAATGCGCGGGGCCGGGCTGGTTTTACCTCGCTCAGGCGTCATCGCGCGGGCGATGACAGGTCAGGATCTCACCCTCGTCTTCTGCGGATCGAAATGGGGGAAGGGCGCGATCTGCGCGCCGATGCGCTTCCGGTGCCCGTCCAGCTTGCCGATCTCGATCGTCGTGCCGGTCGCGGCATGGGCGACATCGATGCGGGCGAGAGCGATCTGGGCCTTCAGGATGGGCGAGCGCGCGGCGCTGGTGACGACGCCAACCTGCGCCCGGCCGACGAACAGCGCGTCGCCATGGCCCACCGCGTCGTTGCCCTCGATCATGAGGCCCACGAGCTTCTTCGCCGGGTTCGCCTTGCGCCGCGCCAGCGCCGCCTTCCCCACAAAATCCTCGTCCTTGTCCGCCACGGCGAAGCCGATGCCGGCCTCATACGGGTCGGTCTGGTCGCAGAAGTCGTAGCCAGCGAAGACAAGCCCTGCCTCGATGCGCAGCATGTCCAGCGCCGAGAGGCCGAGCGGCTTCATGCCCTTCGGCGCGCCCGCCGCCCACACCGCATCGAACAGCGCCTTGCCGTCCTTGGGATGGCACCAGATTTCAAAGCCCAATTCGCCTGTATAGCCGGTGCGCGAAACCACCAGAGCTGGCCCCGTGGGGCCACCGAGGCGGCCGACGGCGAAGCGGAACCACTTCAGTTCCGTGATGGCGGGCTGGGTCGGCCCGGTCCAGATCACCTCGGCGAGAATGTCCCGCGCGAGCGGCCCCTGCACGGCGATGTTGTGCAACTGGTCCGTGGAGGAGCGCACATGGACGTTGAGGCCCCACTCCGTCGCCTTCGCGCGCAGCCAGGCGCCGGTGAATTCCTCGCCGCACACCAGCCGGAAATTGGTCGGCGACAGGCGGAAGACAGTCGCATCGTCGATCATGCCGCCGTGGTCGTAGCAGAGCGCGGTATAGACCACCTGCCCCACGGCGAGCTTGCGCATGTCGCGCGTGACCGTGCGCTGGAGCAGGATCTCGGCATCCGGGCCCGTCACCTCGAACTTGCGAAGGGGCGAGAGGTCCATCACCGCGGCCTTCTCGCGGCAGGCCCAGTATTCGGCGATAGGCCCCTCGCCGGTGAAGCAGGTGGGTAGCCAGAAGCCGCGATACTCCACGAAGTTGCGCGTATGGGCAGCAAGGCTCTGGTGGAAAGCGCTCTCGCGCGTCAGGCGCGGCTCGGCGTCGGCACTCATGCGGAACGCGATCCCCTTGGAGAAGTTTTCGGCGCCGTCATAGACGCGCACATGGATGTCGGTGGGCTCCCAGCCATTGGCGGGGTCGATGTCGTCGGCGCAGGAGGAGGTGGCGCACACGAGATCGGTGAGCGCGCGCAGCAGCACATAGTCGCCGGGCCGCGACCACGGCTCGTCCATGGTGATCGCGTTGGTGTGGTCCACGGCGGTGTTGTAGAAGAAATTGATGGCCGGCCAGCCGGCGCGCTCCCGAATGCCCAAAGGCGCCAGCACGGCGTTGAAATTGTCCGTGCAATTGGCGTGGCCGGGATAGCCCATGTCCTCGTAATATTTTGCCGAGCAGGCAAGGGCGAAGGTGTCGTGGCGCCCGACAGTATCGCGGACGACCTCCACCAGCGGGAGCTGGCGCTCGTCATAATATTTGGAATGGAGCCCCGGCCCCGGAAAGGCGGCGCCCATGAGGGTGCGGGTGGTGGTGGCATCGAGGCCGTATTCCGCACCTTTCTCCAGCGCAGCCGCGTCGAAGGCGAGGAAGTCGGCGCACTGGCGGCCGTCCACATCGATGATCTGGATGTAGTCGCCGGCCTTTACCCGATAAGCCCGGGCCTCGGCCGCCGGCACACGCACGTCGAGCTTCGGCGGCGCGAGCGGGGCGGGGAGGGGACGGCCGCCGCCCCGGGCACGGGTCACGGTGACGAGGAGGTCGGTGGGCGCGTCCTGCGCGTCCGGCGACATGGGGCCGCCGGGGGCGGCGACCACTACGAGCACGTCGGCCCGGGCCGCGACGTCCGCCGTCGTGCCCGCGTCGCCGTCGTGCGAAAGCAATGTCCGTCCCGCCAGCGAAGCCGGCGCGAAGCCGCCTTCCGCAATCAGCCGGGCGACCTCCGTGCTGCCCTCTCCCCCCTGGTCCATCAATGCCGGCAGCGTCTCCACGCCGGCACCCTCCCAATCCTCCACCGCATCTCCATCGGTGACGAAGACCAGCGCCGGCTGGAGCCCTTCCGGGTCCAGCACGGTCAGTCGGTCTCCGGCGCCGAGCGAGAGGGCGGCCATGCCGCCGCCACGCACCACCACCCGCTCGCGGGCGGCGGTGGTCGAGGAAGGACCGGGCGGAAGCAGGGAGGCGTCCATTCACCCCTCTTGAGCGATGGATGCGAGCAGCCGGTAGCTGCCGCGGTAGTAGAGCAGCGGGTCGCCCTCGCCCTCGGCGTGGAGATGCACCACCCGGCCGACGAAGATCACGTGATCGCCTCCGTCGTAATGGGCGTAGGGCACGCATTCAAAGATGGCATGGGCGGGCACGAGGCGCGGCGCGCCGGAGGGACCGACCTCCCAGGGGGTGGCGGAGAACTTGTCCTCGCCGGCGCGGGCGAAGCGGTTGGAGATCTCCTGCTGGCTCTCCATGAGGATATTGACCGAATAGGCCTTCACCTTCTCCAGCCGCGCCAGCGAGTGCAGCGAGCGAGCCATGGAGAAGAGAATCAGCGGCGGGTCCAGCGAGACGGAGGAGAAGGAATTCACCGTCACGCCGATGGGGCCGTCCTCGTCCTGCGCCATCACCACGGCGATGCCGGTGGCGAAGCGGCCGAGGGCGTTGCGCAGTTCACGCGGGTCGAAACGGGCGTCGAGATCAATGGTCGTCATGGCAAGGTACTTT
>JAYSCE010000204.1:0-7412 GCA_041915035.1 Xanthobacter sp. | reverse complement strand
GGTCTTGTTCTGAAGCAACATGGTTTCCTCCACGAGGGGCCTCTTTTTGTAAGGGTGATACTGGCTCGCCTTTTCCCGGCTGAAAAACGCAAAAATTGCGCGAATGGATGAACCATGCTCATCTAACCCCTCCAACCACCCGCCCTTCCCCAGCGGCTTCCTTCATGAGTGATCGGCATGAAGCGCCTTCCCCTCTCCGCCCTCCAGGCCTTCGAATCCGCCGCGCGGCGCGGCTCCTTCCGCGTTGCTGGGGAGGAGTTGGGCATATCGCCCAGCGCCATCAGCCACGCGGTGCGCAAGCTCGAGGATCTGATGGGCGCCGCCCTGTTCGAGCGGGAGGGTCGCGCAGTGCGGCTCAATCCGGCCGGAGAGGCGCTGATGCGCCATGTATCGGCCGGGTTCGACGAGATGCGGCAAGGCATCGAGATGGTGGGCGCCCGCTCGGTGAACTTGCTGCGGCTCCACTGCGCGCCCTCACTTGCCGCCCAATGGCTGCTGCCGCGACTGCGCACGCTGCTGGCCAAGCAGCCGGGGCTGGAGGTGCGGCTCGCGGCGGGCGTGGACTATCCGCGCTTCGAGCATGACGAGTTCGACGCCGACATCTGCTACGGCCCGCCCCGGCAGGAGGGGCTGATCGTTGTCCCCCTCGGCGAGGAGACGGTGACGCCCCTGTGTGCGCCCGAGATGGCCGCGCGCATCTCAGGCCCGCTGGACCTGCTCGAACACGACCTGATCGAGAGCGACAACAAGCGCGTGCGCTGGAATCACTGGTTCGAGTCCAACGGCGTCGCCCCGCCCGGTCCGCGCGGGTCGCGCTTCGACCGCTCCTTCATGGCCATCGCCGCAGCGGTGGACGGGCTCGGCATCGCGCTTGAATCCACCAGACTCGCCGAACGGGAGATCGCCCGCGGGCAATTGGTGGCGCCGCTCGCCGGCAAGGCCAATGACGTCACTTATGTGGGGCACTATCTGGTCTTCCCCCGCGCGGCCAAGGCCCGACGGGCGGTGCGCATGTTCGCCACCTGGATCACGCAGGAGCTTGATCTGCCGACGCCGCGCATGTGAGGACCCGGGCCCGGATCAAGGCACCAGGCGCGCCCCCTGCTCCAGCACCTCGTCGAGGCCAAGCTGGGGATGGAGCTCGGCGACGACGGCGATGTCTTCCTGGATGCGGGCGATGATCCAGTCCCGCACCTCGGTGACGATCGCCCGCGCGGCCTTGTCGCGCGAGCGCACGAACTGGCAGTGCCGCCCGGTCGTCATCAGCCGTGGGCTCGCGGGAATGAGCATCTTGTTGCGCAGCCAGTGGCAGATCACATTCAGCCAGCCCAACGCCACACCCTGCCCCAGCAGCGCCGCCTGCACGACGATGGCGTAGTCCGAGAAGATCATCGAATTGACGGCGGAATTCGGGTCCTCGGGAAAGAACAGATGCGACCAGTCCGGCTGCGCCTCGCTGAGGAAGATGAGCGTCTCCTCGGTCGCCTTCAGCGGGCCGCGGTGCGCCTCGCTGTAGCCGGGGCTGCAGATGGGCAGCAGCGTCTCGGGCATGATGTAGGCGGCCTCGTGCCGCTCATCCGGCCCGTTCACGAAACGCATGCCCAGATCGACGTCGGTGACCGGCCCGGTCAAGGCGGACATGATGAGCTCGAACCGTAGCTCCACGGTCGGGAAGGTGCGCTTCAGTTCCGCCATGTGCGGCATGATCCAATGGGTGGTGAACCCCGTCGAGACCGAAAGGGTCACGGTCTCCACCCCCGCATTGCGATCCTCGATTTCCCGCAGCGCATGCTCAATGCCGGAAAATCCGCGCGAGATGGCCTCGTACAGAATGAGCCCGGCCTCGGTGAGCGTCACGCCGCCGGGCAGGCGGTTGAACAGCACGGTTCCGATGTGGTCCTCGAGCCGGCCGATCATGCGGCTGACCGCGGCCGGCGTGACATTCAGCTCGCCGGCCGCGCGGGCAAAACTCCCGCAGCGCGCCGCGGCCTCGAACGTGAAGAAGCCGTTCATGGACGGCAGGGCGAGCCGGATTTTCCGCATTTACATGATGTAACTTAGCCGGGATTTTTTTTCAATTGAACCGGCTGCATAACGTTGGTCTTCTACGTCCCAACGAAGGCTCGCGAAGAGCCATAAAGCCAGAGACACAGGGGAACGGCATCGCGACGGCGAGCGGGCGTGCGCACGCGCACGGGCCTTTTCGTCTGGCCGCACATGCGATGTAACGTTGCCGCGTTGCTTTTCAGAGCGGGGCAAGATGACCAGGCCAGCATCTTCCGGAACCGTCGGCGTATCGATCCGGAACGCCACCAAACACTACGCCGGCTTTTGCGCCCTCAACGACGTCAGCCTGGAGGTGGCGCCCGGCGAATTCGTGTCCGTGCTCGGTCCCTCAGGGTCGGGCAAGACGACGCTGCTGGGCATCCTCGGCGGCTTCGTCCAGCCCTCGTCCGGGTCGGTCTTCCTGGGTGAGCGCGATATCACCTTCGCCCCGCCGCACAAGCGCGACATCGGCATCGTCTTCCAGAACTACGCGCTCTTTCCGCACATGAGCGTCGCCGAGAACGTGACCTTTCCGCTGCGCGCCCGCCGCATGCCCAAGTCCGAATGGCCGGCGAAACTCAAGGCGGCGCTGGAGATGACGGAGCTGGGCGGCTATGGCGACCGCAAGATCCACGAATTGTCCGGCGGCCAGCGCCAGCGCGTCGCCCTCGCTCGGGCGATGATCTTCGAGCCCCGGCTCATCCTGATGGACGAGCCGCTTTCGGCCCTCGACAAGCAATTGCGCGAGACGATGCAGATCGAACTCAAGCATCTGCACCGCAAGCTGGCCGCCACCATCATCTACGTGACGCACGACCAGCGCGAAGCGCTGACCATGAGCGACCGCATCGCCATCATGAACAAGGGGCGCATCGTCCAGGTCGATGCGCCGGAACGGCTGCACGATCATCCGGTGGACTCCTTCGTGGCCGGCTTCATCGGCGAGGCGACGCTCCTGCCGGTGTCGCGCATCGACGACAAGACCGTCGATCTGGGCGGCACGCGGATCGTCTCGGCGCGGCCAATCCCGCACAATCTGAAGCTCTTCCTCGCCGTGCACTCCGAGAAGCTCACGGTGGTGCAGGACATCAGCGACACCGCTCCGAACATCCTCACGGGCACCGTTTCGGAAGCGCTCTATCAGGGCGAGAGCGTGCGCATTTTCGTGGATCTGGACCACGGCGCGCGCCTCAGCCTGAGGGTGCCCAGCAATCACGAAAACCGCTCCCGGATGAAGGCGCCAGGCGAACGTATCGCCGTCCGGCTGCATCCCGACGACACCATCGTGGTGCCTCAGGCGCCCTGACCTCCCCGCTCCCGAATGCGAGATTCACAAGGAAAGCGTAAGATGAAGCTCTCTCAGTTCAAGGTCCTGACGTTCGACGTGGTCGGCACGCTCATCGACTTCGAGACGGGTGTCCTGAACGCCGTGCGCGCGCTGGGCGGCCCGAAGGCCGCGGCCGCCAGCGACGACGACATCTTCGAGCCTTACAAGCGCGGCCGCGACAAGTTCTATGGCCGGTCTTCCTTCGCCATGAAGGACGTCTATCTGTCCCTCGCGGCGGAGCGCGGCTTCAACAACGACGAGGCCACCGCCGAGGCCTTCCAGCTTGCCGTGCTGCGCTGGCCCGCCTTTGCGGATTCCGTGGATGCCCTGCGGCGGCTGCGCAAGAATTTCCGCCTTGTCGCCATGACAAATGCCGACCGGACCGCCTTCTCGGCCTATTCCGCGACGCTGGAAAACCCCTTCCACGACAGCGTGACCTGCGACGAGACGGGCTGCGCCAAGCCGGACCCGCGCTTCTTCGCCTTCAACAAGGGGCGGCAGTCGGCCCACGGCTTCCGCCAGTCGGAGATCCTGCACGTGGCGCAGAGCCAGTATCACGACATCGGCGTCGCCAAGGCCGAGGGCTACACCACCTGCTGGATTGAACGGCGCCAGGGCCTGAAGGGCTTCGGCGGCACGCCGGACCCGAAGGTGCTGACCAAGCCGGACTTCCACTTCTCCACGCTGAAGCAGCTCGCCGATGCCGTGGACGCGGAACTCGACACGTCCCGCGCAGCAGCCTGAGCGAAGAAGGCGAAACAGCATGGTCACCCCCGCGCTCCCGACCGACATTCCCTCGCTATGGCAAGCGACGTCGGTCGCTCGACCTGAGTTCACGACCGCGGGCGGTGACCAGAGCTTCGACGTCGCCGTGATCGGCGGCGGCTATACCGGCCTCACCACCGCGCACTATCTGGCCAAGGCCGGCCTGGCGCCGGTGGTGCTGGAAGCCAACGGCATTGGCTGGGGCGCCAGTGGGCGGAACGGCGGCGTGGTCTCCGGCAAGTTCCGGCTGGGCTTCCGGGACATCGCCACCCGGCACGGCATCGACACCGCCCGCGCGATGCACGATCTCGGCATCGAGGCCATCGCGCATGTGGGCGAGTTGATCGCGGAGCTGGGCATCGCGGGGGCGGATTACCGCCCCACCGGCTCGCTGCGCTGCGCCCACAATGCGCATACGCTGGAGCAGCTGAAGACCGAGGCGGAGTGGCTGCGCGGGGCGCTCGGCGACACCGCGATCTCCATCCTGACCAGGGAGGAGGTCGCGGCGGAGACCGGCTCGGACGGTTTCACCGGCGGGATGCTGAACACCCATGGCGGCATCATCCACCCGCTGAACTTCGTCCTCGGCCTCGCGGCCGGGCTCAAGGCTGCGGGCATCGCCATCCATGAGCGCTCGCCGGTCCTGAGCCTGCGCCGCGAGGGCGCGGGCGTGGTGATCGAGACGCCTGATGCGCGTATCACCGTCCGGCAGGTGGTGATCGCCACCAATTCCTATTCAGACCTGACGCCCGCCACCGCGGCGGTGCGCACGTCCATCATTCCCTTCCGCTCCGCCATGATCGCGACCGAGCCGCTGGCCGGCACGCCCGGCGCACATCTGCTCAGTACCGGGCGTAGCTACACCGAGACGCGGCGCATGATGCGCTGGTTCCGCAAGGCCGGCGATCGCCTGCTCTATGGCGGCCGCGGTGCCTTCGGAAAGACCGACCGGGAAAGCGCATTCACCGCGCTCGAAAAGGCGATGGTGCGGCAGTTTCCAGAACTCGCGCAGGTGAAGGTCACGCACCGCTGGTCCGGCCTCGTCGCCATGACCATGGACAGCCTGCCCCATCTCGGGCGGCTCGACGACCGTGTGGTCTACAGCGTCGGCTACAACGGCACCGGCGTCGCGCTGGCCTCCGGCATCGGACGGCATGTGGCGGACCTGGTGACGGGGCGCCAGCCCGACCTCGGGCTCATCACCCGGCAACCGCTCCACCCCATTCCCTTCTATGCCCTGCGCGAGCCGGCGGTGCGGCTGGTCGCGGGCGCCTATCAATTCCTCGACGCCATCGGACGATGACGGCGGACGAGCAAGAAGCTTCCAGACGGCAAGGGCCCGAAGCGGCCAAGAGGAGAAAAGGCATGCGCTTTTCAGTCTCGATCCCGGTGATGACCGCGGCGCTGGCCCTGTCGGTGGCCACCGCCTCTGCAGAGCAGATCACTTTCGTCTCGCAGGGCGGCGCGTATCAGGAGGCCCAGACCAAGGCCATCCTCAACCCCGCTGCCAAGCTGCTCGGCATCACCATCAACCAGGACAGCGCGCCTGACGCCTGGCCGGTCCTGAAGACCCAGGCCGCCACCGGCAAGCCCATCTGGGATGTCATCGACGCGCCGACCACCATCTGCGTCCGCGGCGGCGACCAGGGCATGGTGGAGAAGCTGGACTTCTCCAAGATTCCCAACGCGGCATCCATGCCGGCGCAATACAAGACGCCGTATTCGGTGGCCTACGAGTTCTATTCGTCGGTCCTCGCCTACAACATGAAGAAGTTCGCCAGCAAGGCGCCGCAGACCTGGGCCGACTTCTGGGACGTGAAGGCCTTCCCCGGCACCCGCGCCCTGCGCAACCATCCGCAGGCGACCATGGAAGCCGCTCTGCTCGCCGATGGCGTGCCGGCCGACAAGCTCTATCCGCTCGACGTGGACCGGGCGTTCAAGAAGCTGGAGCAGATCAAGCCGCACATCACGGTGTGGTGGACGTCCGGCGCCCAGTCGGCGCAACTCCTGGCCGATGGCGAGATCGACATGGAGATGGCCTGGAACGGCCGCGTCGCCGCGGTGATGAAGGAAGGCGCCCCGGTGAGCTTCACCTTCAACCAGGGCCTGCTTCAGGAAACCTCTTTGTGCATCGTGAAGGGCGCGCCGAACCTCGAGACCGCCTACAAGTTCGTGAATGCCGCCATGACACCGGATATCCAGGCGAACTTCCCCGCTTATATCGACTACGGCCCGGGCAACCCGGCCGCCTACGCCACCGGCAAGATCTCGACCGAGCGCATGGCCCAGATGCCGAGCGCCCCGGAGAATGCGGCCAAGCAGGCGCTGGTGTCGCAGGCCTGGTGGGCGTCGCCCGCCGGCGAAGACGCCATCAAGCGCTGGGCGGGCTTCGTCCAGAAATAGGCCCGCGGCCCCGGATCGCTTCTCCTGCGCAAGGTGGGCTGAAGCGATCCCCCGTGCTGCCAAGCCCGCCGTGTCGCGGGCCGGCCCGACCCGCAAGCCTGCTCCAGGAGCCCCCATGTCGGCCTCGTCAACCGATCCGTCCCTTGCCCATCAGAGGAGCGAACAGCGCCTCGTCCTGCTGCTGCTCGCCCCCTCGCTGGCCGTGGTGGGATGCCTGCTGATCGTGCCGCTGTGCTGGCTGGGGTGGCAGTCGGTGCGTCAGGACGGCGCCTTCACGTTGGCGCACTACGCGCGGTTCTTCAGCGATCCTGTCTACTGGACGACCTTCCTGCAGACCTTCCGCATCGCCTTCATCGTCACCGCGGCGACCGTTCTGCTCGGCTATCCCATCGCCTATGTGGCGGCCGGCGCATCGCGGCGCTGGAGCATCGTCATCCTCGCGATGGTGATCCTGCCGTTCTGGACCAGCGTGCTGGTGCGCGCCTACGCCTGGCTCATCCTGCTGCAGCGGCGCGGCCTCGTAAACTCGATGCTGACCGATCTCGGGCTGATCCAGAACCCATTGGCGCTGGTCAACAACGAGCTCGGCACCGTGATCGCGACCGTCCACATTCTCCTGCCCTTCATGGTGCTGCCGCTCTACGCCACCATGCAGAAGATTCCGGCCGAGCTCACCATGGCGGGCGCGAGCCTCGGGGGCTCGCCCTTCTACGTCTTCACGCGGGTGTTCCTGCCTTTGTCGCTGCCCGGCGTCGTCGCCGGCATGGTCCTCGTCTTCGTGCTGACGCTCGGCTTCTACATCACGCCGGAACTCCTCGGCGGCGGGCGGACCTACATGGTCTCCATGCTCGTGTCACGGAACATCGAGGTC
>JAYSCE010000203.1:2504-7459 GCA_041915035.1 Xanthobacter sp. | reverse complement strand
GACCACCCTGCGCGCCCAGGCGATCTCGTCGGCGTCGGGGGCGAAGATTGCGTTGGCGGTGGCGATCTGGCTCGGATGGATGCAGCTCTTGCCGGAAAAGCCATGGTGCTTGGCGGCGAGGCATTCGGCGCGGTAGCCGTCGGGGTCGCTGACGGCGGCGAAGGCGCCGTCATAGGCTTCGATGCCGGCGTCCGCCGCTGCCATCCGGACCACGAGCCGCACATGCGCGAGCGCGGCATCGTCGAGGCGTGCGATGCCGCACGGTTCGAGCAGGTCCGCGTAGCCGACCTGCAGGCCGATCACCCACGGATGCGCCGCGGCGAGTTCGGCGGCTTTGCGCAGGCCCCTGGGCGTCTCGATATTGAGCAGGATCTTCGGGCTGCGGCCCTGTGCGCCCCGCGACCAGCCATCTGCGATCCGGGCGACAGCCGCACCGACGGCCGCCTCGTCTTCCGCCATGGGCAGGTTGACCACGTCGACGTCAATCTCGCGCAGGGCCGCCATGTCCGCGTCGAACGCCTCGGTGCCGAACGCATTGACCCGCACCACGATGGCCTTGGCGGTGGCCGGCCGGCGCTGGAGGAAGGCCGCGAGATCGGCCCGGGCCTGCGGCTTCCGGTCCGGGGCCACCGCGTCTTCCAGGTCGAACGCCACGGCGTCGGCCTCCGACGCGAGCGCCTTCGCGAACAGTTCGGGGCGTGAGGCCGGGACGAACAGCTTGCTTCGCATCAACATGCGCTTCGTCCTCCCGGTCCGGTCAAGGGATGTGGGTCTGGAGGCCCTGGGCGTCCCGGATGCCGCAAATCTTGCAGGCCGGCCGAACTTGCGTAAAATGCAATAATCGCAATTTTTCATGAGTATGTTGCATGAAGATTCCCATCGACGGCGTTCAGGCCTTTGTGCACGTCGCCGAGCTTGGGAGCTTCCATCGCGCCGCAGAGCATCTCTTCATCACCCAGACCGCGCTCACCCGCCGGATCCAGCGTCTCGAAGCCTTTGTCGGATTGCGCCTACTGGACCGGACGACGCGCTCCACCACCCTCAGTCCAATGGGCAGGGAATTCCTGCCCATGGCGCGCCGTATCATCGATGACCTTGTCGACGGTCTGGACCGGTTGCGCACCTCGTCGCGGCTCGGGGTGGGCGACGTCACCGTGGCAACCCTGCAATCCGTCGCCTTCCGACACCTGCCGTCGGCGCTGCGCACCTATGCCCGCGCGCATCCGGAAAATCGCGTCCAGGTGCTGGAGCGGTCAGGGGCGCTGGTCACCGAGGCGGTGCTGCAGGGGCATGCGGATTTCGGGATTCACATTCAGCAGGATCCCCACCCGGACCTGTCCGAAGACATGCTGATGCGCGACCCGTTTGTCCTCGTGTGCAGCCGGTCGCATGTCGTCGCGAAGGCCAAGAAAATTGCATGGTCTGACCTCAAGGGGATCGACCTCATCACGCTCGGCGGCGCGAGCGGCAATCGGCGCAGCGTCGAAACCCAGCTGGCCCAGGCGGGCCTCAGCCCCCGTGGCCGGTTTGTGGTCGAGACCACGCCCAGCGCCATCGCGCTGGCCCGGGAGAACGTGGGCGCGGCGATCCTTCCCGCCGCCATGACCAGGACGTGGGCGGCCGGCCTCGTGGAGGTGCCTCTGGTCGAGCCGGTCGTCTTCCGTCTGATCGCCCTGGTGAGACGGAAGAACGAGACGCTTTCCCCTGCCGCCAGCGCGCTCTACGCCGTCATCCGGAACGAACTCTCGCACGCCCGCTCAAGGGCGCCCACACGGCGCGCCTAGCGGCCCGGCACCGTATTCACAGGGCCCGCGCGACGTCCCGCACGGCATCGAAGAACAGCGCCACCTCCGGCGAGGGTCCGTGACCGGCCCGGGTCGTGAGGCCGACCGGACCGCCGGAAATGGAGGTGGAGAGCGGCAGGCGCACGAGGGTGCCGTCGTCCAGATCACTCGCCACCACGCCCTGGGAGATGACCCACACCGCATCGCTGGCCAGCACATAGGCGCGTGAAAAGCTCGGATCTGTGGTCTCGATCCGCTCGGCCGGGGTCCTGATGCCCTCCAGCAGAAACAGACGATCGATCTCCGGACGGATGATGGAGCCCGCCCCCGGCAGGATGAGAGGATGGCGGACGATTTCAGCAAGCGCCACCGGATGGCCGGTCTGGGCCGGGTGCTGCGGCCGGGCGACGAACACGATGGGCTCCGAATAGAGGTGCTCGAACGCCAGCCCCATCATCACCGCGGGGCCCGCAAGGCGGCCGACCACCAGATCCAGCCTCCCCTGCTTGAGTTCCTCCAGCAGCCATCCGTTGGGACCGGCTTCGATGGCGATGGCACCGGCAAGGCCCGCCGCCCGCGCCCGCTCCACCGCGCGCGGCATGATGCGGGCCGCCACCGTGGGCAGGGCTCCGACGCTGAGGGTGGCCACCAGGCCGGACTGGGGATGGCGCAGGGTGTCGATGCCGCGGTTCAGCTCCACGAAGGCCGCGCCCGCGTGGATCCGGAAGGCACGGCCCGCGGCCGTGAGCGAAGCCCCGCCGCGACCGCGCACGAACAGCGCTGCGCCGAGAATGTCCTCCAGTTCCGCGATCGCCCGCGAGACGGCCGGCTGGGTGAGGTTCAGCGCCTCCGCCGCCCGGCCGAAGCCGGCGCGGGCGGCGACCTCGAGAAAGCAGGAGATGTGGCGGAGCTTGATTCGGCCGTCGATCATGGCGCGTTACATATCAAAATCGCATGGGAGAATAATAAACTATCATTTTCCATATCGGAATGGACATGAGAGCGTGACCTTGGGTGTGCCGCTGCAATCGTCGCCGCGCACCGCTCCGAAGCCGCGCACAGGCACGGCGCATTCCGGTTTCCGTCCCACTCACCCGCAAGAGGCGCCATGTCATCCCCCGCCGGTCGATCGCAGCGTTGGACCACAGGCATGGCGACCCGTCGTGCGGTGCTGGGGGACGCCCATGTGGACGCAGCGACGGCCCGCGCCACCCCGCTGGACGAGGCGTTCCAGACCTTCATCACCGAAGGGGCCTGGGGGTCCGTGTGGTCGCGTCCCGGCCTGAGCCGGCGCGAGCGTTCCATCGTCACCATCGCGCTTCTCGCTGCCCTTGGCCAGGACGAGGAACTGGAGATGCACGTTCGCGCGACGCGCAACACCGGCGCGAGCGCGCAGGACGTGTCCGAGGCCCTGATGCATGTCGCGGTCTATGCCGGCGTGCCGGCGGCCAACCGTGCCTTCAAGATCGCGAAGGGGGTCTACGCCGAAGCAGCCTCGCCGGGAGAAGACCATGACTGAGACAGGCGCGTTCAACGGCGGGACGGACGTGCCCGCCCGGTAAGACGACCCGCGGGCAGCGACTGTGGCGTGGCGCCGGCCGCCCGACGGCGGCGGCGCGGACCGCGCGTGCGCCCTCCAAGAATCCGTGAAACCAGGGAAGAAACGTATGACCACCCAAGACGCCGCCGCTCCCCCGCGCCCCCGCCGAAGCTTCGTGGCCGGGTCGGTCTATCTGTTCGAGCGCCTTCTCCCCGATCCCTTCGTCATCGCCATCGGCCTGACGTTCGCGGTCGCGATCGCGGCGCTGCTGTTCGCCCCCAAAGGCGACCCCGTGACGGTGGTGACGTCCTGGTTCAATGGCGTCTTCGGCATTGTCGGCTTCGCCTTCCAGATGGTCATGATCCTGGTGACGGGCCATGCGGTCGCGCATGCCCCCGTCGTCCAGCGCGGCCTCAAGACGCTGGTCTCGACGGTCTCCACCCCCAATCAGGCCGTCGTCCTGACATTCCTGGTGGCGGCCGCGGCCTCCTGGCTCAACTGGGGATTTGGCCTGGTCGTGGGCGCGATCCTGGCGCGGGAGGTTGCCAAGCGCATCCACCTCGATTTCGGATGGCTGGTGGCGGCCGCCTATTCAGGATGGGTCATCTGGGCCAGCGGCCCGTCGAGCTCCATCGCCTTGTCCCAGGCCACCCATGGAAACGCGCTGAACATCGTCGAAAAGCTGACGGGCAAGCTGCTTCCGTTCTCCGATACGGTCTTCACGACCTTCAATCTGGTGCCGACCATCCTGGTCGTCATCCTGGTGCCCATCGCCTTCATTCTGCTCAAGCCCCGCGCGGATGAGATCGTCGCCTTCGTCCCCGGGCCTGACGACCAGGCGGCGCCGGCTTCGGCGAAGTCGGCGGGCACCTTCGCCGACAAGGCCAACCGCTCACGGGTGGTCAGCCTTTTCCTCGTTCTGCTCGGCCTCGCCTATCTCGGCGTGTCCTGGACGACGAAGGGCGTCAAGTTCGACGTCAACACCGTCATCCTCCTCTTCCTCATCCTTGGCGTCGCCCTTCACGGAACCCCGGTTGCCTACTCCGACGCCATGAAGAACGCGGCGAAGCAGACCGGATCGATGATCCTGCAATATCCCATCTATGGCGGCATCATGGGCATGATCGACGCCACCGGGCTTGCCGCGATGATCTCGAAGTTCTTCGTCGTGGTGTCGACCGCACAGACCTTGCCCTTCTGGACCTATTTCGCCTCCCTGTTCATCACCTTCCTCGTGCCGAGCGGCGGCGGACACTGGGCCGTGCAGGGACCGTTCGCCATACCGGCTGCGGTCGAGCTTCACGCCTCCATCCCGGCAGTGACCATGTCGGTGGCGATGGGCGAGCAGGTCTCCAACATGATGCAGCCGTTCTGGGCCCTGCCCGTCGTGGCGATGGCCGGCATCGGCATTCAACGGGTGCTTGGCTTCACGGTGGTGACGTTCTTCCTCGCGGGCGCCATCTATGGGGCCGCGCTGCTGCTGCTCGTATGACCAGCGTTTCCCATTCCGCCGGAACGTCGCGGCCGTCCGCGGCGGCTCCGGCGGGTGCCTGCGACGCCCATTGCCATATCATCGACCCCCGCTTTTCCCCGGCCGGTGCCGCCGCCGGGCCGGGCGCGCCGGCCGGCAT
>JAYSCE010000203.1:0-2494 GCA_041915035.1 Xanthobacter sp. | reverse complement strand
CATGGCCATCGAGGATTATCGCCAGCTCCAGCGGCGCATCGGCACCACCCGCGCGGTCTTCGTGCAGGCCAAATACCACGGCACCGACCATGCCTGCCTGCTTGACGCCATCCGCCGCCTCGAGGGCAATGCGCGCGGCATTGGCGTGCTCCATCCCTCGGTCGCCGACGCGGAGCTGGAACGGCTCGACGCCGGCGGAATCCGCGGGCTCCGCTTCAGCCTCTGGAAGCCCGCCGACGCGATCGTCACGGTGGACATGATCGAGCCCCTGGCGAAGCGGATCACCGACCTCGGCTGGCACGTCCAGCTGCATCTGTCGGCGGACCAGATCGTCGCGGCGGCGGCGGTGCTCGCCCGCCTGCCCTGCCCGATCGTGTTCGACCATATGGGACGGCTCCCGCCGAGCCGCGGACCGGATCACCCGGCCTTTGCCGTGATCGTCGATCTCGTGAGCAAGGGCCGGGCGTGGGTGAAGCTCGCGGGCGCCTATCTCAACACCGAGCAGGGATCGCCCTATGACGATGCCACCCGGATCGCCAGGGCCTTTGTGGCCGAGGCGCCCGAGCGGCTCGTGTGGGGCAGCGACTGGCCCCACGTCACCGAGGCGCACAAGCCGGATGACGCGGAGCTTTATGATCTGCTTCCGCTCTGGGCCGGCAGCGATCGCGTGCGCGATCTCATCCTCGTCGACAACCCGGCGGCGCTCTACGGCTTCAGGTGAAAGCCTGAACCGAGACGCAATCGCGCACGGACCTCGAAGCCCCGTTTCCTCCGGCACGCCGTTTGCCCCGTCGAAACGCGCCTGCCCGGTGCGAGCGGGCTCGCACCCGTCATCTTCGCCGACATGCATCGTCACCGCGGGCGCACGACCTGCCGTTGCGGGAGTGCGTCATCTTAGCTCATAAAGTCAAATAGTATGACTATTCACTTCGCCGAAGCCGTGCCATAAATCTCCCGCCAAGAATGAAGAGGGCGCGCTTGAGCGACGCTCCGCCTGGGAGGGGAATCATGTGTCCTGACGCCACGTCTCGACCTGTCACGCCTGAAGGGCGCGGTGCGGTGCGCACCGGTGCCGGGAGCCGCCCGCAATGAACGCGGAGGTTGTCGTCATCCCGTCGCGACGGGCCCATTCCAATCATGCCGAGGTCGCGCGCGCCATCGGCGTCGCCATCATTTCCGGGCGCTATCAGGAAGGCCTGAAGCTGCCTGGTGATGTGGACCTCATGGCCCAGTTCGGCATCTCCCGCCCGGTCTTGCGGGAAGGGGTGAAGACGCTGGTGGCCAAGGGGCTGCTCAGCACCAAGGCGCGGGTCGGCACCGTGGTGCGCGAGCGCACCGCCTGGAACATGTTCGATCCCGACGTGCTGGCGTGGCACCTGGAAGCCGGGATCGACGAGCGCTTCCTGCGGGATCTCGCCGAGATCCGCCTGGCGGTGGAGCCGCGCGCGGCGGCCCTCGCGGCGGAGCGGCGCACCGATGGTGACCTTGCCCTGATGCGCGCCGCCATCGCCCGCATGCACGAGGAGGCGGCGGGGCGCACCGGACGCTTCGCCGATGCCGACCTGATGCTCCACCTCGCGGTCGCCCACGCGTCCGGCAACACGTTCATGCGCTCCATCGGCGCGGTGATCGAGGCGGCGTTGCGCGCCTCCTTCGTGCTCAGCGCCCCCAGCGATCACCGCGGCTACGACATCGTGGTGGATGCCCACGAGCAGATCGTCGACGCCATCGCCGACGGCGACGGCGAGGCGGCTTCGGCAGCGATGGTCAATGTGATTTTCAGCGGTCGGCGACGCCAGGAAGCGACACGCACAGCGGCGACGCGCACACTCAAACGGAAACCCAATGTCTGATGATGTCGTGAAAAAGCCCCTGCGCAGCCAGGCCTGGTTCGGCCGGCAGGACAAGATGGGCTTTTACTACCGCTCCTTCCTCAAGAACTCTGGGTTTCCCCAGGATCAGTTTGAAGGACGGCCGGTCATCGGAATCTGTAATACCTGGTCGGAGCTCACGCCCTGCAATGCGCACTTCCGCACCATTGCGGAGCATGTGCGTTACGGGGTGCTGGATGCCGGCGGTTTCCCGCTGGAATTCCCGGTCTCCTCGCTCGGCGAGGTGACCATGCGGCCCACCGCCATGCTGTTTCGCAACCTCGCCTCCATGGACGTGGAAGAGGCCATCCGCGCCCATCCGCTTGATGGCGTGGTGCTGCTGATGGGCTGTGACAAGACCACGCCGGCGCTGCTCATGGGCGCCGCCTCCGCCGATCTGCCGGCCATCGGCGTGTCCGGCGGGCCGCAGCTGCGCGGCGTCTATCGCGGCGAGATCATCGGCTCCGGTACCAACATCATCTCCATGAGCGAGCAGTTGCGCGCGGGCGAGATCACCATCGCCGAGTTCCACGAGGCGGAGGCGGCCATGAACCGCTCGGCCGGCAGTTGCATGACCATGGGCACGGCTTCCACCATGGCGTCCATGGTCGAGGCCCTCGGCC
>JAYSCE010000202.1:6889-7464 GCA_041915035.1 Xanthobacter sp. | reverse complement strand
GGAATGCCGAACCGGTTCACCAGATAGCGCGCGGAGCCTAGCCGCGCCGAGGCTCGCCTGCAAGCCGCCGCAGCCGCGAATCCATGCCGCGCCGCAGCGTGAAAAATTGGCCGGCAAAACGCTTGCTTACCGCCGTGCGAGAGGCGCGCTGGCGGGACGAGGGACCTGCCCTTGCGGCGGCAACAGGGGGCCGGAGGGTCGGGCCCGATCGGCAAAACGTGACGGGAAGTATTGCGGTTGTTCAATACCAATCTTCCCGGACAAGCTTGCCAAACATTCCTGTTGGCCCCTGTCTTGCTTCTTAATTTTTGCACAGATTGCCCATGAGAAGGCAGCCTGCCGGGACAGTACAGCGTATAAGGCAAGAGAAGGTTTGTCGCAGAGGGACGGAAGCAGGGGAGTGGCACACGCAGCGCCGATCTCAGGAACCCTGGTCATGTTCATTGTTCTTTACGCCTGCCTCATCAGCGCCCCGGCCACCTGCCGGGAGGAGAAGCTCAGCTTTTCCATGGAAGCGAGCGCGCCCATGACCTGCATGATGTCCTCCCAGCAGGCCATCGCGCAGTGGAGCGAGA
>JAYSCE010000202.1:5715-6879 GCA_041915035.1 Xanthobacter sp. | reverse complement strand
AGTCATCCCCAGTGGCAGATCGGCCGCTGGAAGTGCGTCGCCGCCGACCGCCTCATGCGCGACATCTGAATGGCGCGGCGGACCGCCTCTCAATGACGTAAGGGCATGCCCGCCCTTGAACGCGGGCCGGTGCCTTCCCATCCTCTAGTCCAAGGTCCGCGTCCTGTGCGCGGCACCGGGAGGGATGGATGAATCACCTGAAGACGGCGATCCTGCTCGCCGGCATGACCGCCCTGTTCATGGCCGTGGGCTTCGCCCTCGGCGGGCGCGGCGGGATGATGATCGCATTCGTGGTGGCGGCAGGCATGAACCTGTTCAGCTACTGGAATGCGGACAAGATGGTCCTGCGCATGTACGGCGCGCGGGAAGTGGATGATCGCACCGCGCCGGAGTTTGTCGGCATGGTGCGGGAGCTGGCGCGGCGGGCGGACCTGCCCATGCCCCGGGTGTTCATCATGGACAACCCCCAGCCCACCGCCTTCGCCACCGGTCGCAATCCGCTGAACGCCGCGGTCGCCGCCACCACCGGCCTGTTGCAGACGCTGACGCCGGAAGAGGTAGCGGGCGTGATGGCGCACGAGCTGGCGCACATCAAGCACTACGATACCCTCACCATGACCATCACCGCGACCATCGCCGGCGCCATCTCCATGCTGGCCAACTTCGGCCTGCTGTTCGGCGGCGGAAACCGGGACAACAACAATCCCTTCGGCTTCATCGGCACCATATTGATGGTGGTCCTCGCCCCGCTCGCAGCGATGCTGGTGCAGATGGCCATCTCCCGCTCGCGCGAATACGAGGCCGATCGAGGCGGTGCGGAGATACTAGGCCGGCCCATGGCGCTCGCCTCGGCGCTGGCGAAGATTTCCGGCGAGGCCCATCAGGTGCCGAACTATGAGGCAGAAGCAAACCCCGCAACTGCCCACATGTTCATCATCAATCCCCTCTCCGGGGCGCGGATGGACAATCTCTTCTCCACCCATCCGGCAGTGGAGAACCGCATCGCGGCCCTGCGCGATCTGTCGCAGCGCATGGGCGGCGGAGGTTTCACCGCACCGGCCCCGGCGCAGCCGCGCCGCGGGCCGTGGGGCTGAGTCTCAGCCCCGGCCCGGCCGCACCGGCGGCACGCTCTGCGCTTCCCGGGTGCGCACGAAGGTCCAGATG
>JAYSCE010000202.1:0-5705 GCA_041915035.1 Xanthobacter sp. | reverse complement strand
CGTGCGCGCCACCTCGCCCGTGAGGACCAGGTGCGAGGTCCGACGCGGCCCGCCGCTGGCGGCAAGGTCCACGCTCTCCTCCACCACGAGGGGCAGATGGGGCGCGGCAAACGCCCAGGCCTCGCCGTTGGGCAGACTGAGCAGCGCGGTATGGGGATCGTCCAGCCGCTCCACGGTCACGGACGGGTGCAAATGGAAGCGGATGGCGAAGGTCTCCGCCGGCAGCGCGCCACCCTCCTCCACCGGCGCGAAGATGTCCTCGCCGTCGAGCCGGTTGCCCTCCAGCGCCAGCCGCCAGGAGCGCTGGTGCAGCAGGTTAAAGGCTTCGGCATAACCGTCGTGGCTGGCGCGCAGCAGCAGCGCGTTGTTCCGCGTGCCGCGCTGCACCTCCACGTGCTTCGGGCCGGCGACGATGGGCGCGCCGAAGATGCGCGTCATGGAGCCGCCCTGCAGGAAGCGGCAGGACGACGTGTCGGCGATCACCGCGGTGGAATGGGCCGCGGTGGAGCGGGCCACCTGCCGCCACATCTCCCGGTGCACCTCCGGCACGCCGCAATTGATGACGATGCGCTGGCGGGCCGAGGAGAACTCGAACGCGAGGCAGCTCGCGTGCGCCTCCCAGCTCGCCACGGCGGGCGGGGGCGGGCCGGTGTCGGCGATCAGCATCAGCGAGCGCGCATCGAGCCGCTGGTAGCCGGAATAGGGCGCGTTCGCCACCGGAGCGCCGCGCGCATCATCGAAGGCGAGGATGGTGGCGAGCTGGTCCGCCGCCGTATGGCCCATGCCGTGGAAATGCGCGAAGGCGCCGTCGCCATGCCGGAAGAAGCGCAGCATGGGCATCATCCGGTCCACCGCATTCATCAGCGCGGCCGGGGCCTGCTGGTTGCGGGCGGTGAAGGCCTGGCGGAGCGGCAGAAGATCGAGCAGCAGCTCGATGAGCATGCCGGGATTGCGGGTGAGCGGGCCGCCGTCGGGCAGGATCTGCCGGTCCAGTTCCTCGGCGAGGCGCTTCTGTGCCGCCTTGAGGAGCCGCGGCTGGTCGGACATGCACAGCCCGGCGAATACCAGCGCGACGATGGCGATGAGACGCGGATAGCCGTCCGGCGCGTCGCTGGCCATGCGGCGCAGCTGGCGCACCTGCTTGGCGAGTGAACGCATGAAGCGGCGGTAGAAATCGTGGTCGGCGTCCTGCAGCAGGAAGGTCGCCTGGGTGAGCCATGAGATGATGCGCCGCGCCGCCACATCCGGACGCGCCGCCACAGCCTTGGCCTTGCCGGGGTCGCGGATGAAGTCGCCGACGAGGGCGCGGGCATTGGCGCGGGCGATGGTGGTGTTGGCCGCCTTCAGGTGACGCAGCCAGCCGAAGCCGTGCAACGCCTCGGCCCATTCCACCGAGGGCGGCACCAGCTCGAATGCGGTGCGGCCGTCGAGCGCCATGACCTTGCCGGCGAAGGCGAAGCGGCCGGAATAGATCTCGCTGGCGACGGTGGCATCGCCGGTCCTTAAATCCTGCGGAGCGATGAGAAGACGCTCGGGCACCGGCACCGGCACGTAGCCGAGCGGCACGGCACGGCCGCCGATGCGCGCAAGCACCGTCTGCGACCATAGCTCCAGCAGGAGGGTCGCCAGTTGCGTGCGCTCTTTAAGCCCGCCTCGGCTCACGGCGCCTCCCGTCGGGTGGGCGTGGCCCTTCCCGGCCAGCGTGCCGACCAGATTTCTGGCCACGGCCTGCAGCGGGCCCGCCGATCCATTCCAGATACCCATGCGCCTGTCTTCACCAGCCTCTAGCCCGCGCGAGAGGAGGCCGGGGCGCGGGGATCAGGCCGTTGGGCTCGTCCTGCGCCGCAGCCGGGCGGCGAAGAAGCCGTCGAGACCCGACCGCTCCGCCTCCCCCCGCATCCAGTGACTTGGAAGAGTGCGCACATCCCCTTGAGGAGTTATGAACAAATCGAGGCCATCCACCTCTCCGGGGCGCAGCGGGACGCGTTCCACCTCCGGACGGGCGGCGAGAAGGCGCTCCACCTGCGCTTCGCCCTCCTCCGGCTCCAGCGAGCAGGTGGAATAGACGACGAGGCCTCCCGGCTTCACGAGGTCGATGGCGTGGTCGAGCAGCCGGGCCTGCAAGGTGGCGAGGGTCGGGATATCGGCCGGGCGCTTGGAGACCGCGATATCCGGGTGACGGCGCAGCGTGCCGGTGGCCGAGCAGGGCGCATCGAGCAGCACCGCATCGAACGGGCCGCCGGCGAAGGTGGCGGCGTCGCCCTCCACCACGGTCGCGGAGAGGCCGAGCCGCGCCAGATTGTCCCTGAGCCGCGTGAGGCGCGCGCCGGAGCGGTCCACCGCCGTCACCTCAGCGCCCGCGGCGACGAGCTGCGCCGTCTTGCCGCCGGGGGCGGCGCACAGGTCCGCCACCTTCAGCCCCTGGACATTGCCGAGCAGCCGGGCGGGAAGGGCGGCGGCGGCGTCCTGCACCCACCATTCGCCTTCCGCGAAGCCGGGTAGCGCGCGCACCGGCCCGGCCTGGAGGATGCGCACCGTGCCGGTGGGCAGCACCTCGCCGGAGAGCTTCTGCGCCCAGTCGGCCGGATCGGACTTCACGGTGATGTCGAGGGGCGGCTCCACACGGTGCATGGCGGCCATGGCGCGCGCGGTCTCCGCGCCATAGGCCTTGGTCCAGCGCTGGCGCAGCCAGTCGGGCGTATCGGCGAAATCGGGATCGACACCGGCCATCAGCGCCTCGCCCTCCCGCGCCACGCGGCGCAGCACGGCGTTGACGAGGCCGGCGAAGCCCACGGTGGAGCGGTCAGCGCGGGCGAGGTCCACGCTGAGGCCCACCGCCGCATGGCTCGGCACATCCATGAACAGGATCTGCGTCGCCCCCGCGAGCAGGACCGATTCCAGCCGAGGCGCGGATTTGGGAAAGCCGCGCTCCATCAGCTTGCCGAGCACGGCGCGCAACGTCCCGAGCCGCCGCAAGGCGGTGGCGACGATGCGATACGCGAGCGCCCGGTCGCGCGGCTCCAGCGTCGGGCCGTCCAGCGCCTCTTCCAGCGCGGCGCCCTGCCGCAGCACGGCTTCCAGCGCATCGACGGCGACGGCGCGAGCGGACAATCCGGGGGTGGCGGCAACGGGCTTGGGGCTGCCGCCGGGGCGGCGGGAAGGAGCGGGAGCGCTGCGGGGTGTCTTCATCGGGGAAGGTAGAGCACGAACCGGGGCCGCCCGCCAACGCTCCAAAGGGCGTCCCCTCCGGCACCTCCCGCCGCTACCACTGACGGAACGTCGCCCGACGGCCGGCCCGCCGCGCAAACCTTGCCTCGCCAGCCCCGATCCCGTAAGACGCTTTGGTAACGCCCCGGACCAGAGCCGGGGCTTTCCTTTGTGCGCGCGGTCGAGGTCCGAACCTCCCGTGCCGGGTTCAGGAGGCACCACCGCGTGGCCAATGTGGTCGTGGTCGGCTCTCAGTGGGGCGACGAAGGCAAGGGCAAGATCGTCGATTGGCTCTCCGAGCAGGCGGACGTGGTCGTCCGCTTCCAGGGCGGCCACAATGCCGGCCATACGCTGGTCGTCGGCGGCGTCACCTATAAACTGTCCCTGCTGCCGTCCGGCGTGGTGCGTCCCGGCAAGCTGTCGGTGATCGGCAACGGCGTCGTGCTCGACCCGAAGGCGCTGGTGGACGAACTGGCGCGCCTCGCCGCCCAGGGCATCGTGATCGGTCCGGACCGGCTGCGCATCGCCGAGACCGTGCCGCTGATCCTGCCGCTGCACCGCGAACTGGACGCCCTGCGCGAAAGCGCCACGGCGGAAGGCGCCCGCATCGGCACCACCAAGCGCGAGTGGTTGCACCTCTCGCGCAGTCCGCAGGAGCGTGGACCTGACCGACCCTGCGACCCTGCCGGCCAAGGTCGATCGCCTTCTCACCCACCACAACCTCATCCGCCGCGGCCTCGGCATGGCCGAGGTGGACGGCGGGGCGCTGGTCGCCGAGCTGATGGCGCTGGCCCCCAAGGTCCTGCCCTTCATGGACCGGGTGTGGGAGCTCTTGGACAAGGCCCGCCGCGACGGCCGCAAGATCCTGTTCGAAGGCGCGCAGGGTGCGCTGCTCGACATCGACCATGGTACGTATCCCTACGTCACCTCTTCCAACACGGTGGCCGGATCTGCGGCGAGCGGCACCGGCATCGGGCCGGGCGCGCTCGATTACGTGCTGGGCATCACCAAGGCCTACACCACCCGGGTGGGCGAAGGCCCCTTCCCCACCGAGCTTCTCGATGAAGTGGGCAAGACGCTGGGCACCAAGGGCCACGAGTTCGGCGTCGTCACCGGCCGCGCCCGCCGTTGCGGCTGGTTCGATGCGGTGCTGGTGCGCCAGACGGTGCGCACCTGCGGCATCCACGGCATCGCCCTCACCAAGCTCGACGTTCTCGACGGCTTTAACGAGTTGAAAGTCTGCGTCGGCTACAAGGTTGACGGTAAGGAAATCGACTATCTGCCGGCGGAAAGCGGCGCGCAGGCCCGGGCCGAGCCCATCTACGAGACCATGGAAGGCTGGCAGGATTCCACCGCCGGCGCCCGCTCGTGGGCCGACCTGCCGGCCGAGGCGGTGAAATACGTGCGGCGCGTGGAAGAGCTGATCGGTTGTCCGGTGGCGGTGCTGTCGACCAGCCCGGAACGCGACGACACGATCCTTGTTCACAATCCGTTTCAGGCATAATGCCGATCTGACGGCTCAAGGGGAACCTCACCGCTCCGATGGCTGACTACTATCCCCTCCTGGTCCGCGCGATCTCCAGCCTGCCCCAGAAGACCGGGGAGAGCCGGCGCGCCGTCTATGATCGTGCCCGCACCGCCCTGATGCGTCAGCTGCGCGGGGTGGACCCGCCGCTCCCGGAAGGCGAGATCACCCGCGAGCGCATGGGTCTCGAGGAGGCGATCCGCCGGGTGGAGGCGGAGTTCGCCCAGCAGGACAATACGCCCGAACCCCAGCCGGAAGACGAGAACGAGATCTACGAGGAGGAGGCGGAGGCTGCCGCTCCCCCCGCGCCGCCGGCCCGGTTCGAGCCGCCGAAGCCCCCGGCCGCCCCGGCCGAGGAGTCCGCCTCCAGCTCCGATACCGAAGACCGCGCGCCCGCAGAGCCTCCGGCCCGGCCCGACCGCCGGCTGCCGCCGCGCCAGCGCAGCGAAGAGGAAACCGAGGGCGACCGCCGCCCGCCGCTGCGGCGCGGTGAGGTCCGCAGCCGCGGGGCCGCCGCCAACGGCGGCCGTCGCGGCCGCTCGGAAGGCGGCGCCTCATGGAAGAAGTTCCTGGCGATCGCCGTTCTCGTACTGGTGATGCTGGGCGGCATTGCCTTCGCCGTGGTGAACCGCGACCGCCTCTTCGGCGAGGGCGAGGGCGAGCAGCATGCAGCGGCACCCGCCGCGTCCGGTGCCACCGCGTCCGATCAGGCGAAGTCGGCCGATCGCATGACCAAGACCTCGGGCGATGCCGCGCGACGCGCACCGGCCCAGCGCCCGGGCTCGACCTCCGGCAGCGCCCGCGCCGTGCTGATCGAGGAATCCCCCGGCAGCGCCCAGCCGCAGACCTTCGAGGGCACGATCACCTGGCGCACGGAAACCGTGAACGCCGGGCCCGGCCTTCCGCCCGACATCGGCCTGCGCGGCGACCTCGTCATTCCCGAGCGCAAGATTGCCATGAGCTTCGTGCTCCG
>JAYSCE010000201.1:5513-7507 GCA_041915035.1 Xanthobacter sp. | reverse complement strand
CTTGCCACCGGTGTCCATCTTCTTGATGTCGTTCTTGTCGATGGAGAGGAGGTCCGTCATCTCCATCCACACGTTGCTCTCGTCGCAGGGCCGCACGTAGAACGTCTTGCCGTTGTGCGTGACGCGATACTTCGCCAGCAGGTCGATGTTGTTGCAGAACAGGAAATACTTGCCGTCGGGCGCCAGCGCGTCGCCGAGCACGTCGACCACGTCGGAGAGGAAGGCGAAGTTCTGCAGGTAGCCGGCGAGCACCGGAATGGTGGGCTTGCCCTCCTCGGCGAAGGTCAGCACCTGCTCCATGGTGTATTCCGGCGGGCGCTTTTCGTCGGCGACCTGCTGCTGGAACTTCAGCGCATTGTCGCCACGGAAATCGAAGCGGCCCGGCTTGGTGGGCTGCTTGAGCACGGCATTCAGGAGTCGCCCCTCTTTATCCAGCCGGCCCAGGGGGGTGTTCTCGATCGCGGTCATCAAAAAGGTCTCCGGTTCAGCACACGACTGTTCAGACGGGTCTCGGGTTTCAACACGGGCGCGACCGGCATGCGCGTCCCGGACAGGAGGATCCGGGGCCGGCGTGCCGCCCTTCGCCGAAGGTGTTCGGCGTGCCACCCGCGCAGGGGCAGGCGCTGCGCTTCATGCAAGCCCTTTGCCGCTTCGTCCTCCGTCCGCGCCGAAAGCGCGTCATCGCGACAATCAGCCCCCATGCGGACGTCGGCCGAGGGCATCCGGCGGGGCCCGCCAAGCCCGGCAGCGCGCGGAAACGCGGGGGTTGCGGGCCGATGGCCGGTCCCCGCGGCGGGCGGGCGCTTCGCGGGTTCTCCGCGCCGCATCTGGCCGGCAACAGCGGCCCGCGCCCTTGTCCGAAACCGGACACGCGTCGCAAAGGCAACAGCTTCGATCCTGAAAATCGAAAGAAATCAGTTCGTTGCCGTCTGGCATGAGGATTGCTGATGTCCTGCCAGACCAGTCTTTCAAGCGAAGGTCGAGCAATGATCAATTTGACCGACAGCGCCCTTCATGCGGTCCGCGACGCGATCCATGATGCCGATCAGCCCGTCAGCGGCCTGCGCATCATGGTCGAGACTGGCGGCTGCGCCGGCTACCAGTACAAGATGGGCCTCGTCAGCGACGCCGAGCCCGACGATACCGTCGTGGAACGCGAGGGCGTTCGCGTCTTCGTGGACAACAAGAGCCACGAGCTGCTCGCCGGCACCACCATCGATTTCGTGGTGGCCCTGGAGGGCTCCGGCTTCACCTTCGAAAACCCGAACGCCACCTCCAGCTGCTCCTGCGGCAAATCCTTCGGCTGACCGCCATCCGCGCGCCGTCCTTTGATGGGCGGCAGACCAGAGAACACAGAGAGGATATTGCGATGTTGGCCGAGACCGAAGCGTCCGCCCCGCTCAGCCGTGAAGCCCGCCGCGAGGCGATCATCCGCGAGGTGATCGAGGAGATCCGCCCCAATCTCATCCGCGACGGCGGCGACTGCGAGCTGGTGGAGATCGACGGCACCAAGGTCATGGTAAAGATGACCGGCGCCTGCGTGTTCTGCAAACTGGCGAGCGAGACCATCGAGGGCATCCAGTCCAAGATCGTGGAGCGGCTCGGCGAGCTGATTCGTCTGATCCCGGTCGCCGGCGCGCAGAACAAGCCGCTGGTGAGCCTGAAGGGCCCCGGCCCCGCATTGTCCGCCGCTCCGAAGCCCGGTGCGCCGAAGCCTGCCGCAGCGGCTCCGGCGGTTCCCGCCCCGGCGACGCCGGCTCCCATCCGCTGACGGCCGCCCACACAGCAAGACGCCGCAGCAGATCCGAGGGGTGAGCGCCGTGCGCCCGGTCTATCTCGACAACAACGCGACGACGCGCACCGACCCCGCCGTCGTCGCGGCGATGCTGCCGTTCTTCTCGGAGCATTTCGGCAACGCCTCGTCCACCCACGCCTTCGGCGAGCACGTGGGCGAAGCGCTGAAGAAGGCCCGCAAGCAGTTGCAGGCCCTCCTC
>JAYSCE010000201.1:0-5503 GCA_041915035.1 Xanthobacter sp. | reverse complement strand
ATCATCTACACCTCGGGCGGAACGGAATCTGACAACGCTGCCATCCTCTCCGCGCTGGAGACCCAGGAGGGACGGGACGAGATCGTCACCACCACGGTGGAGCACCCGGCGGTGCTCACCCTCGTCGCCCATCTGGAGAAGACGCGCGGCATCAAGGTCCACCTGATCGGCGTGGACGGGCAGGGGCGTCTCGATCTCGACGCCTTCGCCGCGGCATTGTCGCCGAAGACGGCACTGGTCTCCGTCATGTGGGCCAACAACGAGACCGGCACCCTGTTCCCGGTGGCCGATCTCGCGCGGCAGGCCCATGCAGCCGGCGCGCTGTTCCACACGGACGCGGTGCAGGCGGTGGGCAAGGTCGCTATCGATCTCAAGTCAACGGAGATCGACATGCTTTCGCTCTCCGGACACAAGCTGCACGGCCCCAAGGGCATCGGCGCGCTCTATGTGCGCAAGGGCGTGAAATTCCGCCCGCTGGTGCGCGGCGGCCATCAGGAGCGCGGACGGCGCGGCGGCACCGAGAATGTGCCCGGCATCATCGGCCTCGGTGCGGCGGCCGACCTCGCCCTCGCTCACATGGAGGAAGAGCGCACCCGCGTGAAGGCGCTGCGCGACCGGCTGGAACAGGGCATCCTGCAGCAGGTCAGTCACACCCTCCTCAATGGCGATGGCGACAACCGCCTGCCCAACACCGCCAATGTCGCGTTCGAATATCTCGACGGCGAGGCGGTGCTCCACAATCTCAACAAGGCCGGCGTCGCGGCCTCCACCGGCTCCGCCTGCACGTCCGGCTCCACCGAACCGTCTCATGTGCTGCGCGCCATGAACCTGCCCGCGAGCGCTTTGCATGGGGCGCTGCGCCTCTCCCTCTCGCGCGAGAACACGAGCGAGGACGTGGACCGCGTGCTGGAGGTTCTGCCCGACATCGTGGCCCGCCTGCGTGCCATGTCGCCGGCCTGGGCGGCGGCGACGGGCAGTGAATCTGCCGTCGCCGATCATGTCTGACATCGGCCATGCCGAGCGCGCTGCGCGCGGCGCCACACCCTTTCGTGCTCCGTGCGGTGCCCCGCGCCCGGCGCGCATCACCAGCGTCCCCGTTCGGGCCTTTGGTCCTGCCGGGTCACAGCGGCGAGTAAAGCCCGATCAAGGAGCCAATAAATGAAAGTCATGATTCGCCGTTCCCCGGAAATCGGCCTGTCCATCTATGTCCCCAAGAAGGACCTGGAGGAGCCGATCGTTGAGTTCGAGCACGAGTCCCTGTGGGGTGGCTGGATCAAGATCGCCAACGGCTGGGTGCTCGACCTGCCCGAGATGGCCGAGGGCACCACCCTGCCGATCACCGTCAACGCGAAGAAGCGTGGCGAGGAGGAGTGAACTGAGATGAACATTTCCGTCGCCAATGTCGAGACGCTGAAGCTCGCCGACGCCGAAGCCGTCCTGAAGGACGTGGCGGCGGAACTGCGCGCCGACAAGGTCGTGCCCTATCTCGGGCCGGGCCTCGTCGCCCTCGGGACGCCCGCCATCCCGGTGACGCCGGAAGACCTCGCGGCCTTCTTCGGCACCAAGGTGGCGCTCCCCAAGCGCGCCAAGGGCAATTGCTGGGCTTCGGCCCAGCACATCGAGAGCATGAAGCACCGCAACACCGTCTCCGCCCTCATGGCCGAGGCGTTCGGGCCCGAAGTCGCGCCTCTGCCGTTCCACACCTTCCTCGCGGGCCTGCCCCTCGCGCTGATCGTGGACACTTGGTACGACGGCGCCATGCGCGCGGCCCTTGCCGGCCGCTCGGACTGGGGAGAGGCGCAGGGCATCACCCGCGCCGGCATCGGCGAGGACCGCTGGTATCGCTTCTACGATCCGGCCGGCGCCGAGAGCGATCGCGCTACTGCGGAAGGCTGGAAGACCGTGCTCTACAAGCCGCACGGCAGCGCCACGCCCGCGAAGAACTGGCTGATCTCCGACGCGGACTATGTCGAGGTCCTCACCGAGATCGACATCCAGACCCCCATCCCGGACGTGGTGAAGAACCGTCGCACTGAGCGCAGCTTCCTGTTCCTCGGCTGTCGCTTCCACGACCAGATGCTGCGCACCTACGCCCGGCAGATCGCCAAGCGCTCGCGCGCGCCGCACTTCGCCATCGTGGACGAGGCGACGCTCACCAAGAACGAGCTGCGCTTCCTGCTCGGCCACGCCATCACGCCCATCGCCATGCCGCTGCCGAAGGCGCTCGACGTCATCATGTCGGCCTGAAGCGGCTGCGCCCCAAGGGCTTGAAAAACGAGGGGAGCATGTCCGGCACCGGGCATGCTCCCCTCGGCTTTTGCAGGGTTCGCGTCCTGCGGACGCGGCTGGCGGGAGGGCTTCGCGCGCCCGCATTGATCTCGATCAAAAGCTTGGCGAGCCGGGCCGCAATTCGACGCCGGAGCATGTAACTTTTCCAACATGTCCGTCGTGTCGCGGCTCGATGTTGACAAGCCGACAGCGTGGTTGGGCGCCTGTAATTCATTGAAATATTGATGCGATTTCTCCGCCGCCGCGCTGGCACGGCTGTTGCTCCTCACAGGGCCAAGGATTTATCGGGATCCTGCTGCAAGCGAGGAGCAGATAGATGCACGCGTCGACACAGCAAGAAAACGCGGTTGGCATGAACGCCGTCGGAATGGACGAGAAGCTGGCCGAGGTCATGCAGGCCAAGGCCGAGCACCAGGGCTGCGGCACCTCGGGTGGTTCGGGCAAGGCGAGCTGCGGCTCGTCGGCCGGCCAGGGCGACCTGCCCACCGAGATCTGGGAGAAGGTGAAGAACCATCCCTGCTACAGTGAAGAAGCCCACCACCACTATGCGCGTATGCATGTTGCCGTGGCCCCGGCGTGCAACATCCAGTGCAACTACTGCAATCGCAAGTATGACTGCGCCAACGAGAGCCGCCCCGGCGTGGTCTCGGAGAAGCTGACGCCCGAGCAGGCCGCGAAGAAGGTGCTGGCCGTGGCCTCCACCATTCCGCAGATGACCGTGCTCGGCATCGCCGGCCCCGGCGACCCGCTCGCCAATCCGGAAAAGACGTTCAAGACCTTCGAGCTGATCGCGAAGACAGCGCCGGACATCAAGCTCTGCTTGTCCACCAACGGCCTTGCCCTGCCGGACCACGTGGACACCATCGCTGGCTTCAACGTGGACCACGTGACCATCACCATCAACATGGTGGACCCCGAGGTCGGCGCGAAGATCTATCCCTGGGTGTTCTGGAAGCACAAGCGCTACACCGGCTATGAGGCGGCCAAGCTCCTCACCGACCGCCAGATGCTCGGCCTCGAGATGCTCACCGAGCGCGGCATCCTGTGCAAGGTGAACTCGGTGATGATCCCCGGCATCAACGACAAGCACCTCGTCGAGGTGAACCGTGCCGTGAAGTCGCGTGGCGCGTTCCTGCACAACATCATGCCGCTCATCTCTTCCCCCGAGCATGGCACCGTGTTCGGCCTCAACGGCCAGCGCGGCCCGACCGCCCAGGAGCTGAAGGCGCTCCAGGACGAGTGCGAGGGCGAGATGAACATGATGCGCCACTGCCGCCAGTGCCGTGCCGACGCCGTGGGCCTCCTCGGCGAGGACCGCTCCGCCGAGTTCACCACCGACAAGATCATGGCCATGGAGGTCAATTACGACCTCGACAGCCGCAAGGCCTACCAGGCCCTCGTCGAGGAAGAGCGCGTCGCCAAGGTGGCGGCGAAGCAGGAGGAGCTGGAGGCTCTCGCCGGCGAGCAGAGCGACATCAAGCTGCTCACCGCCGTCGCCACCAAGGGCTCGGGCCTCATCAACGAGCACTTCGGCCACGCCAAGGAGTTCCAGGTGTGGGAACTCTCCACGGCGGGCGCCAAGTTCGTCGGCCATCGCCGCGTCGACCTGTACTGCCAGGGCGGCTATGGCGAGGAGGACAGCCTCGAGACCATCATCCGCGCCATCAACGACTGCCATGCGGTGTTCGTGGCGAAGATCGGCGGCTGCCCGAAGGCTGACCTCATCAAGGCCGGCATCGAGCCCGTCGACACCTTCGCCCACGAGTTCATCGAGAAGTCGGCGATCACCTGGTTCAAGGAATATCTGAACAAGGTGAAGACCGGCGAGGTCGTCCACACCGTGCGCGGCGACGCCGAGATCCGGCAGGGCGCGCTCATCAACGCGGCCTGACCGGCGAAGACAAGGAGCATCGCCATGACCCTCAAAATCGTCGCGTCGCAGTGCACGAGCTGCTCGGCCTGTGAGCCGGAATGCCCCAACGTGGCCATTTCGGAGAAGAACGGGACGTTCGTGATCGATCCGAAGAAGTGCACCGAGTGCATCGGCCACTTCGACGTGCCGCAGTGCGCGGCGGTCTGCCCGGTGGACGATACGTGCGTGATCGACAACGCGTATCCCCGCTATCAGCCCACCGCCTGAGGATCTGCGCGATGAACTTCACCATGACCCGTTCCGCCGCCCGCTTCATGCGCATGATGATCATGGCGGACGGCGGCCCCACCGCCGGCTTCCGCATGCACGTGACGCCCGGCGGGTGCTCCGGTCTCAACGCCGACATCTCCGTGCTGCCCGAACCGCAGCCCGGTGATGTGGTGGTGGAAAAGGACGGGGTGAAGCTGTTCCTGCCGGCCGAAAGCCGCCTGCTGCTCGATGGCGTGACCATCGACTTCACCGACACGGCCGCCAAGACCGGGCTCGTCTTCAACGATCCCAAGGCGACCACCTGCTCCTCCCACGCCCACTGAGGGCGCGGACGGGTGACGATCTTCCGGGGCGGCGGCGCTGCCCCGGAATTTCCGGGCCGGGTTTCCGCCGGCTCCAGGACAGGACGGGGACAGATAATGGACGGGATGGAGGGTTCCGCGCAGGTCTTTGGCGAACCCGATGTCCTGACCCCCGAAGCGCTCCTTGCGAGCGCAGTAATGGGCGGAGGGTTGCCGGAAGACGCACAGGCCCATCTGTGGGAAGCCGGTCTCTCCTACCAGCAGGACGAGGTGGCGGAAGCCCATCTGCGCAAGGCCGAGGCCATCGCGCCCGGCCATGCGGCGGTGCTCATCGGCCTCTACCGCTTCTACTTCTACAAGGGCCGCCTGAAGGAGTGCCTGGGGGTGGCGCGGGAGTGCCTCGCCAAGGCGCAGCGGGAGACCAATCTCCCGGCCGACTGGAGAGAGGTACGGGCTGAAGATGCGGAATTCTCGCGCTACGACCGCCTGATGCCGCGCTTCTTCCTGTTCACGCTGAAGGGCTACGCCTACCTCAACATGCGCCTCGGAAATCTCGACGAAGGGCGCGCCGCGGTGATGAAGCTGCTCGAGCTCGATCCGTCCGACAAGATCGGCGCGAAGCTCTTGCTCGACGTGCTGAACAGAGCGGGGCAGGACGATGAAGACTGACGACGACATCGAGGATGCCAAGACCTGGCTCGGCGAAGACGTGGATTGCCGGAGCTGCGCCCATGCGGGGGACCTCCTGCCGGCCGGCAAGTGCCAGCTG
>JAYSCE010000200.1:0-7601 GCA_041915035.1 Xanthobacter sp. | reverse complement strand
CTGCGGCGGCACGCCGGTGGCGGCGACCTTGTAGGCGGTCTGGAAATCGCCGGCATCCAGCAGTTCGCGCGCGACGAGGCGGCGCTCGATCCACCATTCGTCGGGGTCCGCCAGTACCTGCTCGGAGCTGGAGCCGGCGAGCAGCGCCCGGGCTGCTTCCTGCGGCTTGTCGGCCCGGCGCAACAACTGCGACTTGGCGAAGAGATAGGCGGGATCGCTGGACAGGGTGAAAGGCACGAGGCCGAGCAGCTTCTCGCCATTCGCCTCCTTGCGCGCGATCGCCATGCGCGCCTTGGTGAGCGCGACGATGTCGCTGCCGGCGCGCGCGGCCGCCCGCAGGGCGCGGTCGGTGTCGGGCTTGTAGCTGAAGTGGTCAGCGCGCAGCTTGTGATCGGCCCGGGTGAGGAAGCCCGAGAATTCGTCGATGATCTTGCTTTCGAAAAGCTCGTTCAGCTCGTCATTGCGCCAGGCATCGCGCACCCATTCGGCCGCGTCCTGCCGCTTGCCGATGGAGACGAGATAGCGAGCGAGCGCCACCTTGCCCTCGCCGGAGAGCGGCGGCAGCTCGGCGAAGAAGGCCTGCGCCTTGGCCGGATCCTTGTTCTCCTGGAACAGCACGCGCTCGGCGCGGCGGCGCAGGGTGGACTGGGTGGGCCAGCCCGGCTTTTCCTGGATGAATTCGTTGATGGCGTTGAAGCCCAGATCGTTCGGCGCATGGCGGATGACGAGCCACGTCACCAGCGTGCGCGCCACCGGATCGTCAAGCTGCTGGGCCGCCCCCATGGCCTCGGCGGCGCGTCCGTTGCGGGCGGCATTCACCGCCACCTTCAGCGCGGCGAGATCCCCGCCGGCAATGCTGGAAGAGGTACCGACCGTCGGCGCGGCCTGATGGACGGTGGGTGCGACGCGTGCTGCAGCGGGCTTGCCTGCCGCCGGCTTGGTGGTCGCGCTCTTGCTCGCCGCGGGCTTCGCGGCCGAGGCAGGCTTGGACGACTTTGAATCCTTGGACTTCGTGTCCTTGGCCTTGGCGTCCTTCGACTTGGAATCGGCCGTCTTGCTGTCCTTGGATTTCGCATCCTTCGACTTGGCGTCGGTCGACTTCGAATCCTTGGAGGCGGACGCGGACGGCTTGGCCGGGGGTGTCGGCGCGGATTCCGCGACCGCCGGCATCGCCCCGCTCCAGGCGAGGGCGAGCGCAAGCGCGCTCACGGACATCAGGCTCGAGACAGACGACATGAAGCTTCCTCGCGGGCGCGGACAATTGCGGCGTGTTCCCCCACCCGCATGTTCGGCCACCGGCGTTGACGAAACCCTAACCTCAATGAAGTCCGAAAACCGGGCGAAACCACGGCTTTCGGGATCCCGGCGGTTGTGCCGAGGCAAATCTGCCGCGGGCTACCCCCTACCGGCAGTTCGCTACCATTCCCGAAGGGCATTTTTGCCAAGACGGAAAGGGTCGTGCGGCGCATCCCCCTTTCCGGCCGGGCGGCAAAAGGATACGGGTCAAGGTCCGCACCCGCCGCTCTCCCGAGCCGGCGCGGCGCCGGGTCCGGCCGTTCGCGATCGGTCCCGGCCAACCACAAGCTCCCAGGAACCCAAGGCGTTCGCCATGTCGCCCATCTCGTCTGCGTCCCGTTTCCGCGGCTCGTTCACCGCCCTCGTCACCCCGTTCCGCGACGGCGCGCTGGACGAGAAGGCGTTCCGTGCCTTCGTGGATTGGCAGATATCCGAGGGCACGCACGGCCTCGTCCCGGTCGGCACCACCGGCGAGAGCCCCACCGTCTCCCATGACGAGCACAACCGCGTGGTGGAATGGACCGTTGAGCAGTCCGCCGGCCGCGTTCCGGTCATGGCTGGTGCCGGCTCCAACAACACCGCCGAGGCGGTCGCGCTGGCCGAGCACGCCCAGAAGGTGGGCGCCGACGCGCTCCTCGTGGTGACGCCCTATTACAACAAGCCCACCCAGGAAGGGCTCTATCGCCACTTCAAGGCGATTGCCGACGCCGTGGACCTGCCGATCTTCATCTACAACATCCCGAGCCGCTCGGTGATCGACATGTCGGTCGAGACCATGGCCCGGCTGTTCGAGATCAAGAACATCGCCGGCGTGAAGGATGCCACCGCCTCCATGACACGCGTGTCCCTGCAGCGGCAGGTGCTGGGGCCGGACTTCATCCAGCTCTCGGGCGAGGATGCGACCGCCCTCGGCTTCATGGCCCACGGCGGCCACGGCTGCATTTCCGTCGCCTCCAACGTCGCGCCGCGCCTCTGCTCGGAGTTCCAGACAGCCTGCCTCGCCGGCGACTTCAAGGCGGCGCTGGCGATCCAGGACAAGCTGATGCCGCTGCACACGGCGCTGTTCGTGGAGACCAACCCGGCGCCGACCAAGTACGCCCTTTCCCTCCTCGGGAAGATGAGCGAGGAGGCGCGCCTGCCCATGGTGCCGGTCTCCGAGACCACCCGCGCCGTGGTGCGCAGCGCCATGGTGCATGCCGGCCTCATCAACTGAGGCCGACGGATCGGGCCGCCGACCGACCTGACCCTAGCGGCTTGCTTCGGCGGTGCGCTGCGACCACATTCCCCCATCATGACATCCAAGAAGACCGAAGCCCCCCGCAAGATCGCCGCCGATAACCGGCGCGCCCGCTTCGATTTCGAGCTGGGCGAGACGTTCGAGGCGGGCATCTCCCTCACCGGCACCGAGGTGAAGAGCCTGCGCAACGGCAAGGCGACCATCGGCGAGAGCTACGCCGCCCAGAAAGAGGGCGAGATGTGGCTCTACAACGCCTATATCCCGGAATATCTCGAAGCCAACCGCTTCAACCACGAGACCCGCCGGCCGCGGAAGCTGCTGCTGCACAAGCGGCAGATCGCCAAGCTCGGGCAGGCCGTGGAGCGCGAGGGCATGACGGTGGTGGCGACCAAGATCTATTTCAACGATCGCGGTCGGGCCAAGGTGGAGCTGGCGCTGGCCAAGGGCCGCAAGGCGCACGACAAGCGCGAGGCTTCCAAGGAGCGCGACTGGGCGCGCGACAAGGCGCGCCTGATGCGCGAGCGCGGGTGAGGGCAGGGCGCCATGCCGGGCAAGATCGCGTTCGACCATTGCGTCGTCCATGTGAGCGATTTCACCCGCTCCAATGCCTTCTATGCTGCCGTGCTCGGCGCCGAGGTGGTGGCGGCGGGCACAGGCTTCGCCTACCGCTTCGGTGACCGCCAGCTGAACCTGCACGGGCCGGGCGTCGATCCGGTGCCGGTGGCGCGCCTGCCGGTGCAACCGGGCAATTCCGACCTCTGCTTCCGCTGGGATGGACCCATCGCGGAGGCCGTGGCGCATCTCGCCGCTTATGGCATCACGCCCGAAGTCGGTCCGGTTCGCCGCTTCGGTGCCCGCGGCCATGGGACCAGCGTCTATTTCCGCGATCCTGATGGGTCGCTGCTCGAATTCATCTCGTACGACACCTCTCAGGGGGACGCGTCATGAGCACTTCCGGCTATACGAGCCTGCCCGACGATCTTCCGTCGCCGGAAGACGACGGCGCCGCCGCCCACCTTCCGGGGCTGGAGCTGCCCATCATCCGTCTTCCCGCCACCGATGGCCGGCACATCGATCTCTCTGGCCTCGCGGGCCTCACGGTTGTCTATGCCTATCCGCGCACGGGCGTGCCCGGCCAGCCGCTGCCGGACGGCTGGGATGCCATTCCCGGCGCCCGCGGCTGCACACCCCAGTCCTGCGCCTTCCGCGACCATTTCGCCGATCTGCGGGCCGCTGGCGTGGAGCATGTGTTCGGCCTGTCGCTGCAGGACAGCGAGTATCAGCGGGAGGCGGCAGAACGTCTGCACCTGCCGTTTCCGCTCCTGTCCGATCACCAGCACGAGCTGACCCATGCCATCCGGCTGCCCACCTTCGAGGTGGAGGGCACGAAGTTGCTGAAGCGCATCACCCTCATCATCGAGGGCGGCGCCATCAGCCATGTGTTCTACCCGGTGTTCCCGCCGGACCGGAACGCGGCGGACGTGCTGGCGCACGTGCTTCGGCGGCAGGAGGACTAACCTCAGCCGAGGCTGGCGCGGACGGCTGAGAAAACCGAGCGGAACATCTCGGGCGTCAGCACGCCGGTGTTCGTGTTGTAGCGCGAGCAGTGGTAGCTCGCGAACAGCCGGACGCCGCCCACCTCGTCCGACACGCCGTGGCCGAACTTCAGCCGCGAGGCCTTTTGGCCCAGCGCGGCAAGGGTCGAATCGTGGGCGATCTTGCCCAGCGTGACGATGGCCTTCAGCGTCGGCATCTCGGCGATGGCGGCGGAGAGGAAGCGCCGGCAGGTGCGGATTTCCTCGGGTGTCGGCTTGTTCTGGGGCGGAACGCAGCGCACCGCATTGACGATGCGCGCGCCGGTGAGGGTCAGGCCATCTTCCGGGTGTGCCGCATAGGGGCCGCGGGCGAAGCCGTATTCGATCAACGTCGCGTAGAGCAGGTCGCCGGCATAGTCGCCGGTGAAGGGGCGACCCGTGCGATTGGCGCCGCGCAGACCCGGCGCGAGCCCGACGATCAACAGCGGCGCGTCAACCGGCCCGAAGGCGGGAACGGGTGCGTTGTGCCAGGAGGGTTCATTCGCACGCCATTCCTCGCGGAATTCCACCAGGCGTGGGCACAGGGGGCAGTCGCGCCCCGGCTCGGATGCGGCGATGGATGAAGCTTCAGGCCGGGCGGAAGCCGCCCCGGCAACAGTCCTTGGAGGCACGGGCGGCGTCAGTCGTTGCCGTCGCCGGCCGCGGTGGTGGCGCCGCGGCGCTCCAGGAAGCGCGGCGTCTCCTGCATCCGGCCCTGCCGTTCGGAGGGGTCGCGGCCGATCTTGGGCTGGAGGTCCACCAGGTCGATGAAGACGTCGGCCTGGCGGCGCAGGTCGTCGGCGATCAGCGGCGGCTGGGTGGAGATGGTGGACACCACGGACACGCGCACGCCCTTGCGCTGCAACGCCTCCACCAGGGAACGGAAGTCGCCGTCGCCCGAGAAGAGGACGATGTGATCCACGTGCTCTGCGAGTTCCATGGCGTCCACGGCGATCTCGATGTCCATGTTGCCGCGCACGCGACGCCGGCCCTGCGCGTCCGTGAACTCGCGGGCGAGCTTGGTGACCACGGAGTAGCCGTTGTAGTCCAGCCAGTCGAGCAAGGGCCGGATGGAGGAATATTCCTGGTCCTCGATCAGCGTCGTGTAATAGAACGCGCGGAGGAGGTATCCGCGGCTCTGGAACTCCTTGAGGAGCCGCTTGTAGTCGATGTCGAAGCCCAACGCCTTGGTCGCGGAATAAAGGTTGGCGCCATCAATCAGAAGAGCGATCTTTTCCTGGCCCTGCATACAAAGGTCCGCCGGTGGAATGGGAAGGGCAGAACGGGGAACGGCTGCAAACCACGTCGTCCTGTCGCCTTTCTCCGACGAAGAACCGTTCAAGGCAAGCGAAAAAGGCGCGACGCTTGGTCGGCGGGGTTGCCCCTTTGGCCGAATTGCTGTATCGACGCCCTCTTCTCAAGGCCTGTATTCTGTGCGCATCGCGCATAAGGGAGTGACGAGCCCATGGCCCGTGTCACCGTAGAAGACTGCATCGACAAGGTGGACAACCGGTTCGAGCTGGTTCTGCTCGCCGCCCACCGCGCGCGCATGATCTCGTCCGGCCAGCAGATCACCATCGACCGGGACAACGACAAGAACCCCGTCGTCGCCCTGCGCGAGATCGCTGACGAGACCGTGAGCCCCGAGGATCTCAAGGAAGACCTCATCCACTCGCTGCAGAAATACACCGAGGTGGACGAGCCCGAGCCCGAGGCCGTGCCGCTCATCGCGTCCAGCGACAGCTCCGGCGGCGAGGACAGCGACGTCATGCTCGACCGCATGACCGAGGAAGAGCTGCTCGCCGGCCTCCAGGGCCTCGTGCCCCCCGAGCACAACGACGACGACGAGGGCTGATCGCCGCTTCGGCGCTTGCCCCTGCGTTCTCGGCCGGGCTCTTGCCCGGCCGTTTGCGTTCAGACGCCGGCCATCGGCTTCTCACGGCTAAAACGATTTGTCCTTCTGTTGACGCCTCCGTCCACGGAGCCTAACGTCGATCCTATGCTTCGTTCCGGATGCCATATGCCGGCCCTTCTTCCGGCCCTGCGGCGAATTCCTCGCCCGGTCGACGGTGTCGGCCGGGTAGACTTGCGCGCCTGAGGCCATCGACGGCCGCGGCGCGATCCTTCGCCGGGGCAGGCCCTTCAGGTGACTGCCCAGAGAATTGCGCGGCAGAGCCCGCATCAGTCCGGATCGTCCCCCCATGTCCAGTCATGAATCCGCCGCCCATCGCGACGGCGCGTCGTGCGCCCATCCGCAACACGCTTTGTATCGCCTCGCCGTCGTCGCCGATCCCCACACCAACCTCCTGCTGCGCCTGCTGGAGCCGTTCGTGGTCCACGACGTTCTGCCCGGCCGTGTCGACTGCCGGACGGACGATGAGGCGCTCACCGTCACGATCGAGTTCGCCGCGGAGGATGCGGTCGCCGTGCGCCTATCCCAGCGGCTCGGTGTCATGGTCGGCGTAAGCAGGGCGGACCTGACGACTGCCGCCGCCGCGGCGCAGATGCGGGCGGCCTGACGGAAACGACCATGCTGAACACGCTCGCCGACATCTCCGTCATCGTCCTGCCGGTGTTCGGCATGGTGCTGGTGGGCTACATCTCCGCCCGGATCGGCCTCGTCAGCGAACGGGCGACGGATGGGCTGGCGGAGTTCGTGTTCAGCTTGTCGGTGCCTGTCCTCATCTTCAAGACGCTCAGCGAATCGAAGCTGCCGGAGGCGCAGCCCTGGGGCTACTGGATCGCCTATTTCGCCGGGGCCTTCTTCGTGTTCGCCATCGCCATGGTGGCGGCTGAGCGCCTGTTTGGTCGGGGGCGGCAGGAGGCGGTCATCCACGGCTTCGCCGCCGGGCAGGCCAACACCGTATTCGTCGGCGTGCCATTGATCCTGAAGGCCTATGGCGAGGCGGGCGCGGTGCCTCTGTTCCTGCTCATCGCCATCCACCTGCCGGTGATGCTGGTGGCGGCGACCGTGATGCTCGAGGGCAGCAACGGCTTCTCCCGCGCGACCATGATGCGGCTCGGCAAGGCGCTGGCCTTCAACCCTATCCTGCTCGGCATCTACGCGGGAGCGTTGGCCAAGGTGGTGGGCATCCAGGCCGTCGGCGTGCCCAAGCAGATGATCGACCTTCTCTCGGCCGCAGCGACGCCCTGCGCGCTCATCTCCCTCGGCCTGTCGCTGAAGCGCTACGGCATGGCGGGGGGCGATCTCCTGCCCTCGACGCTCATCAGCGTGCTGAAGCTCATCGTCCATCCGGCGGCGGTGTTGGCGCTCACCATGGTCTTCACCATGCCGCCGGTCTGGGCCGGCGTGGCGGTGCTGTTCGCGGCCATGCCGAGCGGCGTCAACGGCTATCTGCTGGCGCAGCGCTATGGTGTGGGGGTGGCCACGTCCACCAGCGCGGTGTCGCTCTCCACCGGGCTCGCGGTCGTCACCGTGGCGTTCTGGCTCTACATCCTCGGCGTTGGCTGAGGCGGATCGAGCCCCAGCCGCG
>JAYSCE010000199.1:0-7614 GCA_041915035.1 Xanthobacter sp. | reverse complement strand
GCCCACGCCGCCGACGTGGCGACCAAGGCGCCCGCCGCGGCCGCGCCTGCGGAAGAGGAGGCTGAGCCCTCCATCGCCCCGCAGCTCGGCTGGCTCGGCGACTGGGGCGGCTACCGTCCGAAGCTGGCGGAAGCCGGCATCAAGATCGGCGTGAACTACATCGGCGAGCTTTGGCGCAACACCGAGGGCGGCCTCGGCACCGGCACCGCCTATAACGGCCGCTTCCAGTTCTCGCTCGATGCCGACCTCGACAAGCTGTTCAACTGGAAGGGCGCGACCTTCCACGCCAGCGTGCTGCAGATCCAGGGCTCGGGCTTCTCCGGCCAGTATCTCGGCAACATCATGGGCGTCAGCAACGTGGACGCCCTCTCCACCACACGCCTGTTCGAGCTGTACATCGAGCAGGCGTTCGGCGACGGCAAGTCGTCCATCCGCTTCGGCCAGCTCTCCGCCGATTCGGAATTCGCCATTTCGGACAACGGCGCGCTGTTCCTGAACTCGACCTTCGGCTGGCCGGCCCTGTTCGCCGCCGACCTGCCGAGCGGCGGTCCGGCCTATCCGCTGGCCACTCCCGGCGTGCGCGTGAAGTGGGTGCCGGATGAGAACTGGACCGTGCTCGTGGGCCTGTTCAACGGCAATCCCGCGCCCTGCTGCGGCGACCCCCAGGAAGAGAACAAGTACGGCCTGAACTTCATCGTCAATCAGGGCGTGTTCGTGATCGGCGAAGTTGGCTACAGCTACAACAAGGGCGAGAACGCGGCCTGGCTGCCGGGCACCGTGAAGGTCGGCGGCTGGTACAATTCCAACTCGTTCGACAGCCAGGTCTACGACATCTTCGGCGTGCCGCTGGCCAATCCCGCCTCCATCGGCTGGGCGAAGCAGATCCAGGGCGACTATTCGTTCTACGCCATCATCGACCAGATGATCTGGCGCAAGCCCGGAACCAAGGACAAGGGCATCAGCGTGTTCGGCCGCGTCACCGCGGCGCCGAGCGAGCAGAACCAGATCGGCCTTTATTGGGACGGCGGCGTCACCTTCAAGGGTCTCGTCCCGGGTCGCGAGGACGACGCGTTCGGCGTCGCCTTCGGCAATGCGCGTGTGACCAGCGCGGCCCAGCAGGCCGACCTCTACACTGCCGTCTACAACGGCGCCTACTACCCGATCCGCAGCAGCGAGACGGTGCTGGAAGTGACCTATTCTGCGCAGGTGATGCCCGGCTGGACCATCCAGCCCGATTTCCAGTACATCTGGAATCCGGGTGGCGGCCTGCTGAACCCCAACGATCCGCTCGGCATCTCCCTCATCAAGAATGCCGCCGTGTTCGGCGTGCGCACCACCATCAACTACTGATCCGACGGAAAAAGCCGGGCGGCCGCCAGATGCGCGCCGCCCGGCTTTTTGTGCCTGCCCGCCTGTTCACGGCGCTGGCGTCACCTCGAACAGGCAGTGGTCGAAGCCCTCGGCGGCGCATTGCACCTCGCGGGCCTGAAGCCGGCGCGGCGCGCCCGCCTGCTCGCAGACGAATTCCAGCGCCCCGGCAAGCCACGGCGCGAACATGTAGCAGAGCTTGCGACCCGCCCCCTTCGTCGCGTCCGTGACGAAGGAGGAGTGATCCAGCCGGATCGTCGCCGTCCCCGCCGCGGGGTCCAGTGCGAGGGTGGAGAAGCGCCCCCAGCCGCGCTGGGACAGCCGCTTCATGTAGTGCGCGAAGACGTCGGCGCCGGAAAGGCCATACACTTCCGCCTGCCGCTCGCACCACACGAAGGCCGAGAGCCGGCCGGCGGGCGCCAGCGTCGCGTCGAACGCCTCCGCCCCCAGCGCCGCCTCGATGGCGAAGTGGTTGTTGTTGTAGAAGTGCTGCGGCACGAGGATCATGGGCATCTTGTCCACGAACCAGCGGCCGGTGGCCTCGTCCACGTCGATCTCGACTTCAGGCTTCGCCATCAGGACCTCGCTCCGGAGCAGGGGGGCTCACTTCCCCCACACATCCTTCAGCAATTGCAGCCAGTTTCCACCCATCACCTTCTCGATGCGCCCCGTGGACCAGCCGCGCTTTTCCATCGCCGCGGTGAGGTTGGGGAAGTCGCCGATCACGCGGAAGCCTTCCGGATTGATGACCTCGCCGAAGTCGGTGAGCTTGCGGCCCGTGCCCTTGTCGTGGGTGATCCAGTCGAAGAAGGGCTTGCCATAGCCCTGGGTGAAGTCTGTGCCCACGCCCACCATGTCCTCGCCGGCAATGTCGATCACGTACTCCATCGCCTCCACATAGTCGGCGACGGTGGAGGCCGGCCCCTTCTTCAGGAAGGGCGGGAACATGGTGACGCCGATGAAGCCACCCTTGTCGGCGATGAAGCGCAGCTGCTCGTCGGTCTTGTTGCGCGGGTGCGCCTTGAGGCCCGCCGGCAGGCAGTGGGAATAGGCGACGCGCTGCTTCGAGGCGAGGATGGTGTCTTCCGAAGTCTTCGGGCCAACGTGGGAGAGGTCGCACAGGATGCCGAGGCGGTTCATCTCCGCCACCACGTCGCGGCCGAAGTCGGAGAGGCCGCTGTCGCGGCTCTCGTAGCAGCCGGAACCCACCCAGTTCTGGGTGTTGTAGGTCATCTGGATGATGCGCACGCCCAGCTCGTGGAACAGCTCCAGATATTCCAGGTGATCCTCGATGGCGGTGGTGTTCTGCCAGCCGAGGATGATGCCGGTCTTGCCCTCGTCCTTCGCCTTCAGGATGTCTTGGGTGGTGTAGACCTGCGAGATCAGGTCCGCATTGGCCGCGAAATCCTTCTTCCACTTGGCGATGTTGCGCATCGTCTCGGTGAAGTTGTCCCAGATGGAGCAGGTGCAGTTGGCGGCGGTGAGGCCGCCCTTGCGCATGTCCTCGAAGACCGGACGGGAGAAGTCGGAGATGATGAGCCCGTCGATGACGATGAGCTTGTCGTGAAGGTCGGACACCGGGTTTTCCCCTTTATTGGAAACGGATTTCGGGAAGGCTCAGGCTGCCACGAGCGTTCCGGCGTTTGGATGCCAGGAGACGCGCACGGGCTGGCCGGGCTGGAGCGGGGCGGGGCCGCCCACGGCGGGCGAGGGGCGGCGGGCGATGAGGACGAGGCCGGAGGCGGTGGCGACGCGATAGTCGATGACGAGGCCGCGATAGGTGGCAAGCTCCACCACGGCGGGAAGCGCATTGTGGTCCTCTTCCGCGCCGTCGAGCACCAGACGCTCGGGCCGCACGGCGAGGGAGAGATCGCCGGAGACGCCGGCCGGATCGACCCGTACCTCGTCGCCCCCCACCAGCCGGAAGCGGCCGACGCCGGCGAGCTCCCCGGGCAGCAGGTTCGTCACGCCCATGAACTCCGCGGCGAAGCGCGAGGCGGGCCGGCCGAAGAGATCGTCCGGCGCGCCCTGCTGCTCGATCCTGCCGTTGCGCATGAGCACCACGCGGTCGGCCACCGAGAGTGCCTCGTCCTGATCGTGGGTGACGAAGATGGTGGTGATGCCGAGCTGCTGCTGCAGGGTGCGGATCTCGGTCTTCATCTCGTGGCGCAATTGCGCGTCGAGGTTGGAGAGCGGCTCGTCCAGAAGCAGCACGTCCGGCTCGATCACGAGGGCGCGGGCCAGCGCCACGCGCTGCTGCTGACCGCCGGAGAGCTGCTTAGGCAGGCGCTCGGCGAGGTGGGAGAGCTTCACCCGGTCGAGGGCGGTCTTCACCTTTCCGCCGATCTCGGCCTTGGGGAGCTTGCGCATCTCCAGCCCGAACGCGACGTTCTCGGCGACGCTCATGTGCGGGAACAGCGCATAATTCTGGAAGCCGAAGCCCATGTTGCGCTTGTTCGGCGGCAGATGGGTGAGGTCGCGGCCCCCGACGAGGATGCGTCCCTCGGTGACGGGGATGAAGCCGCCCACCATGCGCAGCGTCGTGGTCTTGCCGCAGCCGGAGGGGCCGAGCAGCGCCACGAGTTCCCCCTCGCCGATGGTGAGGGAAACATGGTCCACGGCAGTCATGGCGTCGTAGCGCTTGACGATGGATTGCAGCACGACATCGGACATCGTTTCGTTCCTTGGTCTCGCTCCTCAGAAGGCGCGGGAGAGGCGGGCGTAGCGATCCGAGACAAGGAGCAGCACGCCGATGATGAGGATCTGGACGGTGGCCACCGCAGCCACCGTCGAATCCAGATTCCATTCGAGATAGGAGACGAGGGCGATCTGCAGCGTGGTGCGCCCCGGCCCCACGAGGAAGATCGACTTCTCCAGATCGATGAAGGAGATGACGAAGGAGAACAGCGCCGCCGCCACGATGCCCGGCTTGATGATGGGCAGCGTCACCCGGAAGAAGGTGGTGAGCCGCCCCGCCCCCAGCGATTGCGCCGCTTCCTCGTAGGACGGGCTCATGCCCACCAGCGAGGCGGTGACGAGGCGCACGGTCCACGGCAAGGCGATGAGGCCGTGGGCGACGAACAGGCCCGGCAGGGTGCCGGAAATGTCCACGTCCAGCAGGATCTCCAGCTCGATGAAGGCCATGAACAGCGCCGCGCCGCCGACGATGCCCGGCACCACCATGGGCGAGAGCAGGAGTGTCTGGATGGCGTCGCGGCCGGGGAAGCGATAGCGCACCAGCGCGAGGCTCGCCGGCACGCCCAGCACCAGCGAGATGGCCACCGCCACCAGCGCCGTCTCCACGCTGGTGATGAAGCCGTTGCGGAAGGAATCGAGCGCCCACGCGCGGGCGTACCAGTCCAGCGTGTAGCCGGTGGCCGGGAAGGAGAGGATGCGGTTGGCGAAGAAGCTGACCCAGATCACCGCCCCCAGCGGCAGCACCACGAAGGCGAGCACGAGGGCGGTGATGGCGGCATAGACGCGGTTGACGGCGAGAAGTCCCATCGGTTCCTCACTCGCTCCAGCGCCGGTAGCGGCGCTGCACCAGGACGTTGGCGGTGGTGGTGAGCACCAGGGTCACCGCCATGAGCACGAAGGCGAGCGCGGCGCCGAAGGGCCAGTTCATAGCCTTCGCCACCTGCTGGTAGACGGTGGGCGCCATCATGTGGAAGCTCGGCCCGCCGATGAGCACCGGCGTCGCATAGGCGTTCATGGAGAGGATGAAGCAGAGCATCGTCCCGGCGAGGATGCCGGGCAGAGCCAGCGGCAGCACCACGCGCCACAACACGGTGAGGTGGGAGGCGCCGAGCGACTGGGCGGCGGATTCCAGGTTCGCGTCGATGCCCTCGATGACGCTTTGCAGCGTCACGATCATGAAGGGCAGCAGCACCGAGACGAGGCCGATGATCACGGCGGTGGGCGTGTACATCAGCTTCACCGGCGAGAGGCCGACGGTCTCGATGACGGCGTTGAACAACCCCTTGTCGCCGAGGATCACCATCCACGCCGCTGTGCGCACCGCATTGCCCATAAGGAGGGGCAGCACGATGAGCAGCAAAAGCCGGCCCTTCCACTTGTCGCTCGCCTGCCGCACGAGGAAATAGGCGACCGGGAAGCCCGCCACCAAGCACAGGAGCGTCGAGAGGGCGGAGATCCAGAGCGTCGTGCCCAGCACCTCCTGATAGAAGCTGTCGGCGAAGAAGCGGGCATAATTATCGAGCGTCAGCGCCTCCACCATCATCTGCCCCGGCACGAACCGGTTCAGCGAATAGCGTAACATCAGTGCCAACGGCCCCATCAGCGCCAGAAGCACGAAGATCGTGGCCGGCGCCGTGAGGCCGTAGGCGGGGGCGAGCCGCCGCCCGTCCCGCCCGCGCGGTGCGGGCGGGGATGCTGTCGCCGCCGGCGCGGTGGCGCCGGAGCTTGCGGAGGAGGACATGTCGGCCTCGCTCAGCGGGCGATGCTCTTGTTCCACCACTCCAGCCATTCCGCCGTATTCTTGGCCACGTGCGCGTAATCGGGGAACTTCAGCGCGGCGGCCTCGGCGGCGGAGAAGTCCACCTTCGCCTTGAGTTCGGGGGACAGTTCCGCCTTGCCGTTGGCCGGAGCGTAGAAGCTCGCGCCGGCAAGGCCGGCCATGGCCTTCGGGTCCAGCATGGCGTTGAAATAGATGTAGGACAAATCCGGGCTCGGCGCCTTCTTCGGCAGGGCCGCGCCGAACATCACGGCGATGGCGCCCTCCGACGGGTAGCCGATGGCAAGCGGGGCGCCGTCATTGGCCCATTGCAGTCCGCGTGCCTTGTAGTTCACCGCGATGTCCACCTCGCCATTGACGAGGCCCGCGCCGAGCTGCTGGTGCGCGGCATAGATGCGCGGCTGGGTCAGCTCCTTGAGTTCGAGGAGGCGGGCCTTGCCCTCCTCGGTATTGGTGACATTGCCGCCTTTGATGAGGCCGGCCATCATGATGTAGTTGAAATAGAGCTGGTTGGTGAGGCCGATCTTTCCGGCCCATTTCTTGTCCCACAGCTCGGCATAGGACTTGGGCGGGTTCGGCACCTTGTCCTTGTTGTAGATGATCGTCACGCCGCTATAGAGCCACGGCACGAAGAAGGGCTTGGACTTCAGCGCCTGCACCACGTTCGCGAAGTTCGGCACCTTGGAGAAGTCGATGTTCTCGATCACCTCCTGCCCGTACAGCTCGACGCTGTCGCCCTCGTTGATGTGGATGACGTCGATGGTGCCGCGGCGCAGCCGCTTCTCGGCGATCAGCTTCGCCTTGCGCTCGGGCTCCATGCCGAGGTCGCGGACGATCTTGATGCCCTGGCTCTCCACCAGCGGGGCTTCCACGAACTTGATGGTCCGCTCGTTCCAGTCGCCGCCCCAGTTGGAGACGACGAGGGTCTTGTCCTGCGCGTGGGCAAGGCCGGGCAGGGAGAGAGCGGCGGCGCCCGCGCCGAGGCCGGCAAGGACGGCGCGGCGGGAGGGAGCGCCGGTGAGCTGGTCGATGAGCTTGGTCATGTTCGCCTCTGGATTATGATTGGAAGTCGAACGCTGAAAGCCGGCGGCGCTGGAGGCGCCACCGGCAGGTCGTGTCAGACGTGCTCCGGCCTCACGCGGCCGCCTTGGACTTGCCGCCCACCTCGTCGAGATAGGCGATGCAGCGCTCCAGCGGCTCCACGTCGGCGAACTTGGCGTCGATGTCGAACAGGTTCCACGCCACCGCACCGGGCACGCGGTCACCGATGCACTCCTTCACCGCGATGGTGCGGAAGCCTTCGGCGAGGCCGTCGCACAGGGTGGTGCGCACGCAGGCCGAGGCGGTGACGCCGGTGACGAGGATGGTGTCCACGTTGTTGGCGCGCAGGAAGCCGGCGAGATAGGTGCCGTGGAAGGCCGAGGCCCGCTTCTTGATGAGCACCTGCTCGCCCGCCACGGGCTCGATGCGGCTGTCGATGGCCCACAGCTCGGGCTTGGCCTGATCCACCACCTCGATCGGGATCTTGTGGTGCCACAGGCCCATGTCGGTGGCGGCCTTGGTCTCGTCCGTCACCTGATAGCAGGTGGTGACGTGGACCACGGGATGACCGTTGCGCCGGCAGGCGGCAAGCAGCGCCTGCACGCCGGGAATGATCTGGTCGTCGATCTTCTCGCAGGTGAAGGGATTGCCCGGACGGGTCCACGCATTGGCGAGGTCCACATTGATAAGCGCCGGGCGACGGCCGAACCCGACCCGCCGCTGAAAGCCAT
>JAYSCE010000198.1:0-7736 GCA_041915035.1 Xanthobacter sp. | reverse complement strand
ATGCAGCTGCGGCGCGGGCGCTGCTCGGGCCGGGGGCGTTGATCGGCCTCTCCACCCACACCCTCGCCGAGGCCGCCGCGGCCGATCCGGCGGCGCTCGACTACATCACCGCGAGCCCCGTTTTCCTCACGAGGTCCAAGCCGGGCCATGGCCCGGCTCTGGGGCTTGAGGGGCTTTCAGCCTTCGCGCGGACAAGCGCGGTGCCGGTTGTCGCACTCGCAGGCATCGATACCGACAGCGCCCCCTCATGCCTCATCGCCGGAGCCAGGAGCATTGCGGTGATGGGGGGCGTCATGCGGGCCGAGGATCCGAAGACCGCCTTTGCCGCTCTGGCCGCTGCCACCTCCCCCATCATCTGATCCATTTCGAACAGTCCCGGCCTTCGCGCGCTCCTGCAGCGCTGATAAGCTTGGCCGCAGCGGGCAGAATGCCAATTTCGTCCGCCGATCAAGGGGGAGAAACATGACCATCAATCGCCGCACACTGCTTGCGGGCCTTGTCGCCTGCCCGGTCTGCGCCAGCGCCGCCCGCGCGTCCGAGGGAGCGCACTGGACCTATGAGGGCCACGGCGGACCGCAGGAATGGGGTTCGCTGGAGAAGGGCTTTTCGGCCTGCTCGGTCGGCAGCCAGCAATCGCCGATAAATCTGGAAGGCGCGGTCAAGGCGGAGAGCGCCGGGCCTGTGCTCGCCTGGAAGCCGTTCGCCTACAAGGTAGTGAACAACGGCCACACCATCCAGGCCGACGTGGCCGGCGACGGGGGCACAGCCACCCTCGGCGGCAAGACCTATGCGCTGAAGCAGTTCCATTTCCACGCGCCGAGCGAACACGCGATCGACGGCAAGCGCACCGCCATGGAAGCGCATTTCGTCCATGCGGCGCCTGAAGGCGGGCTTCTGGTGGCGGGGGTCTTCATGGTGCCGGGTGCGGCGAATGCCGCCTTCTCCTCGATCATGGCCGCCGCGCCGCGCACCGCCGGGGACAAGACGTTGGCCGCCCCGCTCGACCCGTCCGCCTTTCTGCCGTCGGCCCGCGGCACCTATCGATACGAGGGGTCGCTGACCACCCCGCCCTGCTCGGAAATCGTGGACTGGAACGTGTTCGCGGCGCCCATCGAGGTTGGGCAGGCGGACATCGACGCCTTCCGCGCCATCTTCCCCATGAACGCCCGCCCGTTGCAGGCGGTGAACCGGCGCTTTCTGCTGCGCCTCAACTGAGGCCGCGCGCACCCTAGAGGCCTCACCCCATGGCGGGGCCGTCAGGGGCCGGGGAGGACGCCGCGTCCTCCCCTTTTCTTTTCAGAGGCGGCCCGTCACGTGACGAGTCACTTAGCTCGTCACTTGGCGATAAGCAGGAGCAACTGCTGCCCGGCGGGAGAATCCAGCTCGGCCTCGGTCAGCTTGCCGTCCTTGTTGGCGTCGGCATCATTGAAGCGCTTGCGCACGATGATGAGCCACTCGTCCAGCTCAAGCGTCTTGTCGCCGTCCTTGTTGACCGCGGCCCAGTCCTCGTCGGTCAGGCGGCCCTTGGTCTCGGCGGCCTCGAGGGTCTTGTCCTTGTCGGGATTGATGACCTTGAACACCTTGGTCCCGAGGTCGATGGCCTCGACGATCTCGACGGTGCCGTCCTTGTCCTTGTTGTACTTGCGAAGGAATTCCTTGCCGGTGAGGGCGAAGGCCGAACCCGTGGCGGCGAGCGAGACCGCGGCGGCGACGCCGAGGGAAATCATCCTGCGCTTCATGGCAAACCTCCCGTTGACAACCAAGACTTGGATACTTCCGCGCGGGTAACGGCACAAGAACGCGCGACGGCGTCCGAATGGCGCACAGGTTGAAAAAAGGGCCGGCGCAACGCACCGGCCCTTCGTTCTTTCAGGCGATCCGATCGCGTGGAGCGATCAGTCCTCCTTCTCGGCCTCGTCGGCGGCGTCGGCGGCACGCTGCTTCAGCGCGGCGCCCAGGATGTCGCCGAGCGAAGCGCCCGAATCCTGCGAGCCGAACTGGGCCACGGCCTCACGCTCTTCCGCGATCTCCATCGCCTTGATGGAGACCTGCACCTTGCGCGCCTTGCGGTCGAACAGGGTGACGCGGGCGTCGAGCTTGTCGCCGACCGAGAAGCGCTCGGGGCGCTGGTCGTTGCGGTCGCGGGCCAGCTCGGAGCGCTTGATGAAGGCGGAGAGGTCGGTGCCCGTGAGCTTCACCTCAATGCCGCCGTCCTTCACGTCGGTGACTTCGCAGGTCACGACCGCACCCTTCTTCACCTCGCCTGCGTCGGCGAAGGGATCGCCGGCCAGCTGCTTGATGCCGAGGGAGATGCGCTCCTTCTCGACGTCCACGTCGAGCACCACGGCCTTCACCATGTCGCCCTTGCGGTACTCGTCGATCACCTGCTCGCCCGGACGGTTCCAGTCGAGGTCGGAGAGGTGGACCATGCCGTCCACATCGCCGTCGAGGCCGAGGAACAGGCCGAACTCGGTCTTGTTCTTGACCTCGCCTTCCACCACGGCGCCGGGCGCATACTTCTCGGCGAAGGCCTCCCAGGGGTTCTGGAGGGTCTGCTTGAGGCCAAGGGAGATGCGGCGCTTGGCCGAATCCACTTCCAGCACCTGAACCTCGACCTCCTGGGAGGTGGAGACGATCTTGCCGGGGTGGACGTTCTTCTTGGTCCACGACATCTCGGAGACGTGGATGAGGCCCTCGATGCCGGGCTCCAGCTCCACGAACGCGCCGTAGTCGGTGATGTTGGTGACGCGACCCTTGAAGCGGGCCTCCACCGGATACTTGGCCTCGATGCCCTCCCAGGGATCGCCCAGAAGCTGCTTCATGCCGAGCGAGATGCGGTGGGTCTCATGGTTGATCTTGATGATCTTGACCTTCACCGTCTGGCCGATGTTGAGCACCTCGGTCGGGTGGTTCACGCGGCGCCAGGCGATGTCGGTGACGTGCAGCAGGCCGTCGATGCCGCCGAGATCAACGAACGCACCGTAATCGGTGATGTTCTTGACCACGCCGTCGATGGCCTGACCCTCTTCGAGGTTCTGCACCAGCTCGTGGCGCTGCTCGGCGCGGGTCTCTTCCAGCACGGTGCGGCGGGAGACGACGATGTTGCCGCGGCGGCGATCCATCTTGAGGATCTGGAAGGGCTGCTGGTTGTGCATCAGCGGGCCGACGTCGCGGATCGGGCGGATGTCCACCTGGGAGCGCGGCAGGAAGGCCACGGCGCCGTCGAGATCGACGGTGAAGCCGCCCTTCACCTGGTTGAAGATCACGCCGAAGACCTTCTCGTTGGCCGTGAAGGCCTTCTCGAGCTTGACCCAGCTTTCCTCGCGGCGCGCCTTGTCGCGCGAGAGGACGGCTTCACCCATCGCGTTCTCGACGCGCTCGAGATAGACCTCGACCTCGTCGCCGACCTTGATCGGGCTTTCGCGGCCGGGGCCGGCGAACTCGCGCAGGGCGACGCGCCCTTCCGTCTTCAGGCCGATATCGATGATCGCCAGATCCTTCTCGATGGCGACCACGATGCCCTTGACCACCGAACCTTCACTGGTATCGGCACGGCCGAAGCTCTCGTCGAGCAGGGCGGCAAAATCCTCACGGGTGGTTTCTACGGCGGACATTCACGCTCCAGACTTGCTGCGCCGGCATCTCGTGTTGCGAAGCCCGAACCGCTCGGATGTCCGCCATTCCATGGGAATGACGAACGGCCGCCGCAAAGCGGCGGGCCGGCGCGAAGGCCGGGCGGCACAGGCGATGAATTGGGTGTCGATGCGCGCTCACAGAAAGCCAGGGCGGGCTGCCTCCGACGATCAGAACCCGCGTATACCGCCGGTCCCTGCCCACCCGGGCGGCTCCCCGCTTGGGGAGCGCGGCCACGAACGGGGCTCACATAGTCCAAAAAGCCCGATGGCGCAAGGGCTGGCGCCAATGTCCCATGTGCGGAGGGGGCACCGGGAGGCGCCTTCAGCGCCCCGGTGCGAGGAACGCCGGGCTTGGCTCGGGCCACTCAACGCTTCCGGCGGGCGTGGCCTGGACGGCAGGTGCCATTTCCTCCCGTACCACCAGAACGGGAAGGCCCGAGTGGGTGAGCACCTTGGTGGTCTCGCTGCCCAGCACCACGGCGGACAGGCCCCGGCGGCCGTGGGAGGCCATCACGATGAGGTCGCAGCCCTCGGCTTCAGCGGTGGCGATGATGCCGTGGAAGGGCTGGTCGTCCTCCACATGCACCCGCTTCGCCTCTACGCCCGCCGCGGCGGCGGTGCCGGCTGCGCGGGAGAGCACGGCTTCGGCCTTTCGGCCAGTCTGGCGCCGATACTCGGCTTCCGTGTCGGCGATCTGGTCCGCTTCGGTGCTGAAGAGATGGAAGCGCTCGCTGGCCGTGACGATCACAAGCGCCGCGTTAAGCGCCGCGGCCAGCGCGACCGCATGGGCAACCGCGAGGTCCGACAGGGCCGAACCGTCGGTGGCGACGAGAATTTTCTTATACATGGCGTCCTCCCGCAGCGGGAGACGCGATCATAGCAGCGGTCCGCGGTGAAGCTTCTTGCGCCCCATCAATTCACCGGGAGCGGGCGGCGCTTCAATCGGCGATGATCTTGACCTTGTCGCCATACTTCAGCCGGGCGTTGGCATCCAGCCCGTTGAGGATGAGGAACCGCTCTACCGGCCGGTCAGGCACCTGCATCTTGCCGGCGATCTTCTCCACATTGTCGCCGAGGCCCACCTGGACGATGCGCACGCGCAGCGGCTTCACCGTGTCCGCCTCGCCGGAGGAGACGCGGCGGAAGGTGTCGGCCGCGGCGCGGAACTGCTTGTCCAGTTCCGGCGTCAGCTCGCGGGCGGCGAAGATCAGGCGGTAGACGTCCGAGCCGAAGCGGATGGCGAACATGCGAAACGACCACTGGTCGCCCCGCGCCACGGCAGTAGCCGCGCTGAAGCCGTTCACGGTGAGCGATTCGACCGTGTTGATCTCCACCCCGTCGATCCAGCCGGAGGAGAGATACTGCCCCAGGGACTGGTCGGCGGGAATGCGAACGGCATCGAGCCTGAGCGCCTCGCGGCCGGTCTGGGTGGCGCCGAGCACCGCCTGGGAGGTGTTCTCCAGCGAGAAGCCCTCCGGCGCAGTGAAGGTGAAGCCGAGCTTCGGATGCAGGAACTTGCGCCCGCGGACGAAACCCTCCTTGGGGTCGTCGCCGTAGACCATGCCATTGATGACGCTGAAATAAGCGCTGCGGTCGCGCTCGCCGTCGGACGGCCCCGCCGCCGGCGCATACTGGCGGGCATTCGCGATGGCGATGGAGATGCGCTCCGGCGTCGCCGGGTGCGACGACAGGAAATCCATGTCCGGCGTGCTGGAGGACGAGCCGGAGAAGGCCGTGCTCTTCATCTCCGAATAGCGGCCCATGTCGGCGAGGAAGCGCGAGGCGCCATACGGATCGAAGCCCGCACGCGCGGCGATGCCGACACCGATGGCATCGGCCTCCAGCTCCTGCCCGCGGTTGAACGAGGCCAGCGTGCGCCGGCTCTTCTGCATGGCGAGGGCGCCGAGGTCGGGGTCGTTGACCACGTCCGAGATGACGCGGCTCACCAGCACCGCCTGCTTCACCTGGTCCTCTCGTATGGTGGCGTGGCGGGCGATGACATGCGCCATCTCGTGCGCGAGCACCGAGGACAGCTCGGACGTGTCGTTGGCCAGCGCCAGCAGGCCTCGGGTCACGTAGAGCGAGCCGTCCGGAAGCGCAAAAGCGTTGATGGCCGGCGAGTTCAGCACAGTGACGCGATATTTGAGGTCCGGCCGCTCGGACGCCGCGACGAGGCGCTCCACCACCTTCTGGATGAGCGCCTTCAGTTCGGGATCGTCGTAGGCGCCGCCATAGCTCGCCACGAGCTTTTCATGCTCGCGCCGCTGGCTGGGCGACATGTCGGCATATTCAGACGGCGGGCTGGCGGAGGTGAGCGGCACGCTTACCTGATCGAGATCGATTCCCGTGCATCCGGTCAGCCACAGGGGGAAGGCGACGGCGGCGCAGGCCAGAAGCGCGCGGCAGGCACCCAAGCGTGCAACAAGGCCGGAGCGCAGGACATGCGTGCGCGCAGGCCGTTCGGCCCGAACCCGCCCCGCCGCACCCTGCCCTGTCACCGCCTCACGCACCCAGCACCTCACCCATCCGTTCACCGCTCCCGGCGCCTTAACGGCAGCGCCTGCTCATCGGGCCTGGCCTGAGCCTCGCCCTCGATGCGCAGCACCTCGCCCCGCCGCCGCGGCGCCATCGCCGGCCCGCCCTCCTCGCGAACGACGCCCCTTACCTGGATAAGGGACCCGCGCAAGATGGCAGGATCGAGCCTATCGCCCAAGATTGTGGCGAAATCCTCCCTCGCCAGCATGACAGTGAAATCTTGCTTCCAGCTTGACCCGAAATTCAGGAACATCCGATCCCGCCCGCCAACCGCGAGGACCCGTCCTTCCGCAACGGTGTACAGGCCGAGCCGTTCCTCCATGGCGCGCTGATCGCCGGCCGGCGCCATGGCCGCGCCCAGGCTCCAGATGCCACGGCGGGCGAGGCGCGCCTCTGCTTCCGCAGCAAGGCGTTGCGCCGAACAGGCGGCATCGCCATCGGCCGTGGCGTAGCCTGCGCCTGCCCTTGCCAAGGCGGTGGAAAGATCCTCCCGCCGGATTGATTCTGCCATCGGGCAGGCGAGCCCCGCGGCTCCGATAAGCCGGCCGTGGCGGTCGGGCGCGGCGGAGGCCGGCACCACCGTGCATCCCTCCAATACCCAAGCGGCTGCATCCGCGGCGCGCGCCAGCATCCCCTTGTCTGGCCACAGCCGCGTCGGCAGCGCGATGCCTTCCGGGACCAGGCTTTTGCCATCCGCGAGGGTCAGCGTTCCCGTATCGCTCCAGCGGGCGCCACGTCCCGCCACATCCTGCGTGCCGACTGAGCAGACCGCCTCCGCGGGCGCCGCCGGTGCCGCCGCCCTCGGCGCCGATCGGGCGACCGCGGGGGCGACGATTGCGCAGGAGAGCCCACCGCCAAGGACGATAGCGCCGCTCAAGGCCATGACGCGCCACCGCATCCACAACGAACGCGTGCTGCGCCATGCTCCGGCGCGCAATGGTGGATGGCCCTGCGTCATCCGACGACGATAGCTGCAACCGGGCCACAGATTGAAGACCGCGCCGATCAACTGTCCTTACCGCGCCTTTCGCCGCGGCCCGGGCCGCTGCGTCCCGCCTCGGGCGGGGAAAGCCACCGTCCCGCCCCTTCCCTCCCGGCGTGCCGCGATTTAGAAGGGGGGCGTGTCCCGGTAGCTCAGCAGGATAGAGCAGCGGTTTCCTAAACCGCAGGTCAGGGGTTCGAATCCCTTCCGGGACACCACTTCACCGCTGGCAGGTCACAGCCGCCTGAGGCTCACCTCGGCCACCTCATGGCGGCCGGCCTTGCGCAGGATGAGGTCGGCGCGCTGGCGGGTGGGCAGGATGTTGTCCTGCAGGTTGACGAGGTTGATCCGCCGCCAGATGGACAGTGCGGTGGCCTGCGCTTCGTCGTCGGAGAGCTGCGAGTAGCGGTGGAAGTAGGACAGGGGATCGGTGAAGGCCGTCTCACGCAGGCGCATGAAACGCTCTACGTACCAGCGCTCGATCACGTCCTCGTCGCCGTCGATATAGACCGAGAAATCGAAGAAGTCGGAGACGAAGGGGATCGCCTTGCCGTCCTTGGGCGGGCGCGTGGTCTGGAGCACAT
>JAYSCE010000197.1:5309-7748 GCA_041915035.1 Xanthobacter sp. | reverse complement strand
GGTGCCCCGGGCGCCTTCCACCAGCGCCCAATTGGTGCCGCCCGCCCCCGCGACGTCGAGCGCGGCCACGCCACACTTCACCAGCCGGCGGGCGACAGCGGCGGACAGGCCGAAGCCCACTTCCTTCACCACCACCGGCACATGGAGATAGACGCACAGGCTGGCGATGGCATGAAGCACGCCGCGCCAGTCGCGGTCGCCGCCCTCCTGAATGGCCTCCTGCAGCGGATTGAGGTGAATGACGAGCGCATCCGCTCCGATCATCTCCACCGCGCGGCGCGCGTGGTCGCGGCCATTGGGGGCTAGCAGCTGGGCGGCGCCGAGATTGGCGAAGAGGAGGACATCCGGCGCGCGCTTGCGCAGGTCGCCACCGAGCCCGCCGGCCGCGCCGGTTTCCACCGCGATGCGCTGCGAACCCACGCCGAGGGCGATGCCCAGCGCCTGCGCCGCCTCGGCGAGGTGCGCGTTGATGGCCTCGGAGCGCACCGGCCCCCCGGTCATGGCTGAAATGAGAAGCGGTGCCTTCAGCCGGCGGCCGAGCACGCTGGTGGAGAGGTCCACCGCATCGAGGCTCAGCTCCGGCAGCGCGCAATGGACGAAGCGCCAGCGGTCGAAGCCCGCATCCACGCGGGAGGCGACGCGATCCCCGGAGAGCACGATGTCGATATGATCTTCCTTGCGCCGACCGGCTGCGTTCTCGTCCATGCCCCTCCCGGCACTCCTTCGTCCCGTCGATTGCCGCGCGCGATTTGCGCCGCGGCGCAGGTGCCACAGGCCGGCAAAATGTGCGGCGCGGCACAAGTCCCGCACTGGCATCATTGTGTAAGCGGTGATCTAAAGTCATTCAAGGCAACGTATGTGCCTCATGCAGGGGGATCGTCGCTCCGGGCGGCCAAGAACAGAGTGAGGGGGCGTATGGGGCAGAAGGGCGGACGGGACCGGCGGACCGAAGCTTCGGCGATGGCCTCCCGGGAAGCGCTGTCGGCGGCGGCTGGCGGTGTGGTGCTCGCCGTGGCGACGCCGGATCTCGAGCCCGCGCACGCCCCGGATACCGCCCTGCCGGAATTCCCGCCGCGCTCCCGGGACCTCTCCTATCTTCGTGCCGTCGTGGACCGCAGGCTCGGCCTGCTGGTGCCGCCGGCGGCGTCGCATCCTGCCGTGCTGCATGCCGCCATGCGGCACATCCTGCTCGCCCCCGGCAAACGGCTGCGGCCGCTGCTCGTGATGGCGGCCGCCATGCAGCTCGACGCCTCCGAGCATGCGGTGCTCGATTTCGGCTGCGCGCTGGAGATGATCCACGCGTCGTCCCTCATCATCGACGATTTGCCGTGCATGGACGACGCCATGGTGCGCCGGGCCCAGCCGACCACCCATGTGAAATATGGCGAGGACGTCGCCGTGCTGGCAGCGGTGGCGCTGCTGTCGCGCGCTCTCGGCGTCGCCGGCGCGGCGCCGGGTACGAGCGATCCTGTGCGGCTCGACGCGGTGTGCATCCTGTCCAAGGCGGTGGGCTCCCTCGGCCTGTGCGGCGGCCAGTATGACGACCTGCGCCCGAGCCCCGGCCGCTCCCTCGCGGCCACCGAGGACGTGAACCGCCGCAAGACCGGCGTGCTGTTTTCCGCCGCCGTGGAGATCGCCGGCCGCGCCGCCGCCGCTGACGAGACGCAGACCGGCCACCTCAGGGCGCTCGCCGGCCACGTGGGCAGCGCCTACCAGATTCTCGACGACATCCTCGACACCTCGGGCTCGGCCGCTGCGCTCGGCAAGGATGTAGGCAAGGACGCCAACAAGGCGACGGTCATCGCCTCCCTCGGTGCGCCGCGCGCGCGCAAGCTGTTGTCGGAGCACTTGGCGGGGGCGCTCGCAGCCTCTAAAGAACTGGGGCCCAACAAGGAGGGCCAGCAGCCCCTGCGAGATTTCATGACCGCTGCCTTCGGAGAACTGATGGGGCCGCTGGCGCCGTGAGCGCCGCCGCCCACCATTACGACGACCCGAAAGACGAAAGCCCGGCCCCGCCCCTCGCCATTCTCGGCCTCACCGCAGGCTATGGCGCGCGCCACGTGCTGGCTGGCGTCGATCTCGTGCTGCGCGCAGGAACGGTCACCGCGCTCGTCGGCCCCAACGGGGCGGGCAAGAGTACCTTGGTACGGGCCATCTGCGGTCGCATCCCACCGCGCACCGGAATCGTCCGCATCTGCGGCATCCCTGCCGCCGAGAGCGAGGCGCGGGCCCGCATCGGCCTCGCGCCGCAGGACATCGCGCTGTATCGCGCCCTGACCATCGCCGAGAACCTGGCCGTCTTCGCCCGCCTCGCCGGCGTGCACCGGGCGGACGTGCCCGCCTGCGTCGCCGGCGTGATGGCGCGCACCGGCATCGAGGAGCGGGCCCACGAACGCATCGACCGGCTCTCCGGCGGCTGGCAGCGCCGCGCCAATGTGG
>JAYSCE010000197.1:0-5299 GCA_041915035.1 Xanthobacter sp. | reverse complement strand
GTCGGCAATCCGCGCCTGCTGGTGCTGGACGAGCCGACCGTGGGCGTCGATGCCCCGGCCCGCGCCGACCTTGCCGCGCTGGTGCAGCGCCTGGCGGCGGATGGGCTCGGCGTTCTCGTCATCACCCACGATTTCGCCTTCGCCGAAGAAGTGGCGGAGCGCGTGGCCATCCTCTCCGAGGGACGCATCGCGCTGGAAGGGCGCCTCGCCGCCCTCATCGCCGCGCGCTTCCCCAATCAACGGCGCGCCGCCGTCACCTTCGCCACGCCGCCCTCGCCGAACGGGCGGCAGGTGCTCGCCCTGCGGGGGTTGAGCGGCGATGAAGGCGGCACGTCCTTCAGCGGCGTCGTCTCCGATACGCCGGAGGGCGCGGGCGGGCTCATCGCCGCGCTCAAGGTGGCTGGCCTCGTTCCGCGCACCATCGCCTTCGAGGCCGCGGGCCTTGATGCGCTCTATGCCGACGTGACCGGGAGCCCGCCGCCATGATGGGCGCCATCGTCCGGGCCATGGCGCTCACCCTGATGCGTGACCGCGGCGCGCTGATGATGACGTTCGTGCTGCCGCCGGTGCTGTTCATCCTGTTCGCCGCGGTGTTCGCCGGCACGGGCGGCGAAACCTCGGCCATCAAGGTGGCGGCGGCGCGGACCACCGATGCGCCGTCGGCGACCGCCTTCCTCACGGCACTCGGCCGGGCCAGCGACAACGATCTCGTCCTGGTCACGCCCGAGGAGGTCCGCGCCCGGGTGGCGGACGGCCGCGCCGATGTGGGCCTGGTGGTGCGGGGCGACGTGGCCGCCGCCACCGACAAGCCGCCGCTGCTCGTCATCACCGATCCCGCCCGCAATGTCGCCGCGGCGCTCCTCTCGGCGCGCATCCAGCGTGTGTTCACTGACGACCTCCCCGGCCTCGCCATCCGTCGCGTGGCGGCGCAGATCCAGGTGCTGGTCGGCGCCTTCTCCCCAGAACAGACCTCTCGGCTGGAGCAGTCCATCGCCCGCGCGCCGGAACTGGTGGCAGGCGGCGGCGCCGAGTTGATGGAGCGCCAGCCGCTCACCCGCCGCCGTTCCGAGCCGGGCGTGAGCTATTATGCGGGCGCCATCGCCATGCTGTTCCTGCTGTTCTCGGCCGTCCAAGGCGCCGGCAGCCTGGTGGAGGAGCGGCGATCCGGCGTGTTCGACCGCATCGTCATGAGTCGCGGCGGCGTGCTGGCGCTGGTGGGCGGCAAGCTCGCCTTCCTGATTTTGCAGGGCCTTGCGCTCTCGGCGGTTCTCTTCGCCGTGGCGCAGATTGTCTATGGCGTGAACGTGCTCCCGAACTTCTGGAGCTTCGCCGTCGTCGCGGTCGCCGCATCCGCATCCGCCGCCGGCATCGCCCTGCCGCTGGCGGCGGTGTCGCGCACGCGCCAGCAGGCGCAGACGCTCTCCACCTTCGCGGTCCTCCTGCTCTCCGCCGTCGGCGGCAGCATGGTGCCGCGCTTCCTCATGCCCGAATGGCTCCAGCAGGCCGGCGTGCTGACCCCCACGGCCTGGGGCATCGAGGCCTTCCAGGGCGCGCTCTGGCGCGGCGAGGGCATGGCGACGCTCGCGCCGTCCCTCCTGATCCTGCTGGGCTGGGCCGCTGCGGGTGCCGCGGTGACGCTCTGGTTCATCCGGCGACAGGTCCGGCTGGCCTGACCCTACTGCCCCGGCGGCCCCTGCGACACGAAATCCTGAACGCCGTCTGCGCTTCCATCCGGCGCGCGCGCGCACTAGAACGCCTCCATGGCGATCCTCGACCTTGCCAATCCGGTCCGCTTCCTCAGCCTGTCCGCGCGCATCCTGCCCTGGATCGCCGCCGCGGCGGTGGTGACGCTCGCAATCGGCTTTTATCTCGCCTTCCAGGCCCCGCCCGACTACCAGCAGGGCGAGACGGTGCGGATCATGTACATCCACGTGCCGTTCGCCTGGCTCGGGATGTTCGGCTATTCCATGATGGCGGCCTCCTCCATCGGCATCCTCGTTTGGCGGCACCCCTTGGCCGACGTGGCGCACAAGGCGGCAGCGCCTGTGGGCGCCACCTTCACTGCTCTGTGCCTCATCACCGGCGCGCTCTGGGGCCGGCCCATGTGGGGCACCTACTGGGTGTGGGATGCCCGGCTCACCTCCATGCTGGTGCTGCTGCTGCTCTATCTCGGCCTCATGGCGCTGCGCGCGGCCATCGACGATCCCAACCGCGCCGGCCGCGCCGCCGCCGTGCTCACGCTGGTGGGCTTCCTCAACGTGCCCATCGTGAAGTTCTCCGTGGACTGGTGGAACACCCTCCACCAGCCGGCCTCCGTCTTCCGCATGGGCGGCTCCACCATCGATTCCAGCCTGCTGTGGCCGTTGCTCATCTGCGCCATCGGCTTCACGCTGGTGTTCATCGCTTTGCACATGCTCGGCATGCGCACGGAAATCCTTCGCCGCCGTGTGCAGGCGTTGGAAGCCCGCGCCGCCGCGGAAGCTTTGGCCTGAGCCCGCGCGCATGACCCATTTCGTCTTCATCGCCGCGTCCTACGGCGTCTCGCTCCTCGCCCTCGGGCTTCTGGCCCTCTGGCTGGTGCTCGATTATCGCAGCCAGCGCCGCACCCTCTCGGAGCTGGAGGCGCGGGGCGTCGGCCGCCGCAGGGCCAATCGCACGGGAGAGTCGGAATGAGCGATCCCGTCGTTACCCCCGCCCGTCCGCGTCGCCGTCTCTGGCTGGTGGCACTGCCGCTGGTGGTGTTCCTTGCCCTGGCCGCCTTGTTCTTCTCACGGCTGGAGACCGGCGGCGATCCCTCGCGCATTCCCTCCGCGTTGGTGGGCAAGAAGGCGCCGGTCGTCACCCTGCCGCCGCTCCCGGGGCTGAAGGGGGCGGATGGCCAAGCCCTGCCCGGCATTGATCTCGCCGCCCTCGGCGGCAAGCCGGCGCTGGTGAACATGTGGGCGTCCTGGTGCGGACCGTGCCGCGACGAGCATCCCATCCTGATGCAGCTCGGCAAGGACCCCCGCTTCAGCCTCGTGGGCATCAATTACAAGGACGCGCCGGACAATGCCCGCCGCTTCCTCGGCCAGTTCGGCCTGCCCTACAAGGCGGTGGGGGTCGACCCCAACGGGCGCGCGGCCATAGAATGGGGCGTATACGGTGTGCCCGAAACCTTCGTGGTCTCGAAGGATGGCACCATCGTCCACAAGTTCGTGGGGCCCCTGACACCCGAGGTGGTGACGGGCACGCTCCTGCCGATGATGGCGCGTCTCTCCGGCGGCTGAGGCCCAGCCCCCGAGCCGTCGCCCCGAGGAAATCCCGATGGCCTTCTCCCCCGAAGAGATCGAGCGCTACGCCCGCCACATCGTGCTGCATGACGTGGGCGGGCCGGGCCAGCAGAGATTGAAGGCGGCGACTGTGCTGGTGATCGGCGCGGGTGGCCTCGGCGCGCCGGTGCTGCTCTATCTTGCGGCGGCCGGGGTGGGGCGGCTGATCCTGGTGGAGGACGATGTCGTCTCCCTCTCCAACCTGCAGAGGCAGGTGATTCACCGCACGCAGGACATCGACCGGCTGAAGACCGACAGCGCCCGCGACGCGGTGGCCGCCCTCAACCCCCATGTGGAGTTGGTCACCCACGCCGTGCGGATCGACGCCGGCAACGCGCTGGAGCTGATCTCTGAGGCCGATCTGGTGGTGGACGGGTCGGACAATTTCTCCACCCGCTACCTCGTCTCGGATGCCTGCGTGCTGGCGAAGAAGCCGCTGGTGACGGCGGCTTTGGGTGCCTTCGACGCCACCATCACCACCATCCGCGCCCACGAGCGTGCCCCGGACGGCACCCCCAACCCCACCTATCGCTGCCTCTTCCCCGAGCCGCCGCCGGCCGGCACCGTGCCCGCCTGCGCGGAGGCTGGGGTGCTCGGCGCGCTGGCCGGGGTCGCCGGCTCGCTCGCGGCCCTGGAGGCCATTCGCGCCATCGTCGGCTTCGGTGATCCACTGGTGGGGCGCCTGCTGATGATCGACGCCCGCTCCATGCGCTTCGAGACTCTGAGCTATGGCTGGGATCCGGAGAACCCTTTGACCGGCGAAGGCCCGCGCATTACCGACCTGTCGGCGCACGCGCGCGGCGTGGCGGCGTGAGGCATGGCTCAGGGTTCCGGGCGCGCGTGCGTCTATACGTGCCTCATCGGCGGCTACGAGGCGCTGAACGAGCAGCCTATGGCCGCGGCCTCCGGCCTCGACTTCCTCTGCTTCACCGATGACCCGACACTCACCAGCGCCTCATGGAAGCTGGTGCCCTGCACGGCGGCCTTCCCCCTCGACCCGGTGCGCAGCCAGCGTATCGTCAAGCTTTCGCCGCACGATGTGCTGCCGGGCTACGATGTCTCCCTCTACATCGACAACAGCGTCATCCTGACGGCGCCTCCGGAAGAGGTGATCGCGCGCTATATGCCCGAAGGCCAAGTGGCGGCGATGCCGGGGCACAGCTTCCGGGCCAGCGTGCGCGATGAATTCATGGAAGTTCTGCGCATGGGCCTCGACGATGGCGGCCGGGTGCTGGAACAGCTCAACCATTACATGCTGAGCGACCCCGCTGCGCTGGATGCGGTGCCCTTCTGGTCCGCCATCATCCTGCGCCGCCACCACGACCCTGAGGTCGTCGCCGCCATGCGTCTCTGGCTGGCGCAGGTGCTGCGCTACTCCCGCCGGGACCAGCTCTCGGGCACCCATGCCTTGGGCCGGGCCGGATTGAAGGTGGCGCGATTCGAGGTGGACAATCTGGGATCGTGGTTCCACCGCTGGCCGGTGACCCACGCGCGCGACCGGGATGCCTTCCCCTTCTCACCCACCCATAGTCAGATACCAGCCAGCCTGTTGGCCGACGACTGGCGGCGGGAGCGCGCGGCGCTGGAAGCGCGGATCGCAGCTCTGGAGCAGGCGCAGTCCGAGGCGATTGCTGAAGTCGGGCCCGAATGCGCTTCGAACGCGCCTGAACCGGTGCCGAACAACGCCGGAACGGCACCGGCATCGGGGCCTGTCAGCCGGCTAGCACGTTTTTCGAGCCGCCTTGCCGGCCGCAGCCGGAGCTGAGGCGTTTCCGCCTCAGAGCATCGCCGGCAGCACGCGATCCGGCGGACGGTGGCCGTCCATGAAGGTCTTGATGTTGACGATGACCTTCTCGCCCATGTCCACGCGGCCCTCCAGCGTGGCGGAGCCAAGGTGCGGCAGCAGAACGACTTTTCCCTGCTTGGCGAGACGCACCACCTGCGGGTTCACCGCCGGCTCTTGGTCGAACACGTCGAGACCGGCACCGGCG
>JAYSCE010000196.1:0-7822 GCA_041915035.1 Xanthobacter sp. | reverse complement strand
GGCGAGGAACTGGCCATCGACATGGTGGTGGCGAGCCCCCGCCTGCGCCTGCTGGAGCGCGAGATCGTCCTGCGGCTGGCGGAGAAGAATTACGGCCTGCGCTCCCTGGAAGGCCAGTCCCTGAAGGTGCTGGACGAGGCCCTGACCTACCTGCGCGCGCACTATGACGTGGTGCTGTTCGATTGCGCGCCGGGCATTTCCGCCTTCACCGAGGTGGCCATCCGCCTCGCGGACATGGTGATCGTGCCCACCATTCCCGATTATCTCTCAACCCTCGGCTTCGACGCTTTCCGCGCCTCGGTGTGGGAGAATGCCCACGTCACCCGCTCCACCCTGCCCCAGCCCAAGCGCCTTCCGCTGGTGCTGGCGAGCCGGGTGCACGCGCAGAAGATCCAGCATCGCGACACCCTCATCAGCCTGCGGGAGGAGGCGGCGGAGGACGGCGCGGTCTACGAGATCTTCGACACCGAGGTCCGCAACCTCGCCGCCATCGAGCGGGCCATGGACCCCGAGAACTTTCCCTACGCGCCCTCCTTCGAGCAGAAATGGTACAACGCCGTGGACGCGGTGCGCGACCTGGTGAACGAGACGCGGAGGCGGCTCAATGGCTGAGACTTCGGATTTCTTCGCTCTGCTCGCGGCCATCGGCGGCAAGGCCGGCCTGTTCCCGGCCGGCGGCAATCTCGCGCGCAAGGCGGTAAACGAGATCGTGCGCGCCCAGCTCGTGGCAGACGGCACCGATCTCGAAGCCCTGCGCACCATCCGCGCCTTGCTCGGCCCCGCGGCCTTCGCCGAGGCTCTGGACGGGGTTCCGGCACCCAAGACCAAGGCGCTGCTTGCCCGCGTCGATCCGAACGCCCCTGCCCTCGCCCAGCCCGGCGACCGCGTGAAGGCGCTGCTTGCTTTGGCCGATGCCAGCCGCGACCCGGCCGCTCCGGTGGCAAAGCCGGCCAAGAAGGCGTCGTCGCGCAAGGTTTCTGCGACAGCTCCGGCAACGCCCTCCGCCCCTCCCCCGGAGGCCGTGCCGGCCGATGGGAAACCCGCCCCGCGCAAGCGCAAGATCACCGGGCGGACGGCGCTGCGGGTATCGGAAGAGCGCTGAGGCGCAGGACTACGCCTTGTCCTTCTCCGGCGCCGCGTCCGGCCCCAGCGTGAAGATTTCCGCTACCGCCACGAAGGTGGGCACGAACAGGCACCACATGCCCACCGCGCGATAGAGCAGCGCGGCCGAGAGGCAGCCGAAGAGGAAGGCGGCGAGGTACGCGCTCATCCGCCCGAGGCGGGCACGGGTGGCGGAGATGTTGGTGCCCTCCAGCGGCCGCCAGAGATTTGCAATGTCCACCAGCACCTGCGTGAACGTGCCGGTCATGACGGTGGAGGGCGGCGAGTCGGTGAGGTGGGTGCGGTGGAGCGCGTTCTGCAGCGCCATGGCCGCCACCAGCGTCATGCCCATCATCACCGCGGCAGGCGCATCGTGGTCGTAGAAGGGGCCCGACTGCACCGCCACCAGCGCCGCATGGGCAAGCAGAACCAGCTTCGCCGCCATCAGGATACGGAAATCGTCCCGTCCGCGCCGGGCGAGGAACAGGCTCAATTCCCGCGCGCCCATCACCACGATGGCGAACACCGGCAGCGCCAGGACCTTCGCCAGCGAGGGCATATCCCCGTGGGCCAGCGAGGCGGCGATGGTGACGAAATTGCCGGTGACATGGGCCGCGAACAGCCCGCCAAGCGCGACGAAGCCCGCCGCATCCACGAAGCCGGCGTTGAAGCAGAGGAGGACGGCGAGCAGCACTCTCACGGAAACACCTTCACGGCAGAGCCCTCATCCCGCCTCGGCCACGTCGCGGATGCGCAGCGCCACCCGCGTCTCGCCCTGCCAGGTGTCGATGTCGAGGCACCCGGCGACGTGCAGATTGCGCCCACGCGCGGCCAACAGCGCCCGGCCGAGCGGCTCCTCGGCGCAGCGGAAGGCGGTGGCCTTCAGGGTCGTGCCGTCCGGCGAGGAGATGCGGGCGCGCACATGGCCGGCGCCGAAGCTCTCCACATAGCTGATGCGGTGGCCGGGAAAGGCGAACACCGGCTCGGGATTGCCGGCACCGAACGGACCGGCGCGGGAGACCGTCTCCACCATGTCAACCGTCGCCCCGCGCGCAGTCAGCGCGCCATCGATGGAAAGGGTGCCCTCGGCGCGGGCGCGCTCCACATCCGGCGCGAGGCGCTGTTCCAGCTCCGCGCGAAGCGCCCCGAGCTGGCGGCGCTCCACCGTGAGGCCGGCCGCCATGGCGTGGCCGCCGCCCTTTACCAGCAATCCGTGCTCCACCGCCCCGCGCACCGCGCGGCCGATGTCCACGCCGGGAATGGATCGGCCGGAGCCGGTGCCCGTCTCGCCATTGAAGGCGATGGCGAAGGCCGGGCGCTGGAAGCGCTCCTTCAGCCGTGCGGCGACGAGGCCGACGACGCCGGGGTGCCACCCCTCCCCGCTGACCACCACCACGGCGCCCTCTTCCGAGATGCCGAGTGCCGCGTGCGCTTCGGCCTCGGCGGCGGCGAGGATGGCGCGCTCCACTTCCTGCCGCTCGGCATTGAGGCGATCCAGCTCGGCGGCGATGCCGCGCGCCTCGGCCGGGTCCTGCGTCAGCAGCAGGCGCGCGCCCAGCGTCGCCTCGCCGATGCGCCCGCCGGCATTGATGCGCGGGCCGATGAGGAAGCCGAGATGGAAGGGCCGCGGCGGCCCATCGAGCCGCGCCGCATCCATCAGCGCCGTAAGGCCGATGCGGGTGCGCCGGCGCATGGCAATCAGCCCCTTCGCCACAAAGGCCCGGTTGAGGCCGATGAGCGGCACCACGTCCGCCACCGTGGCCAGCGCCACGATGTCGAGGGCTTCGAGCAGCTCCGGCGCCGGCCGCTCGGCATTGAAATGCCCACTCTGGCGCAGCGCCCGCACGAGGCCCACCGCGACGACGAAGGCGAGCCCCGCCGCGCAGACATGGCCGAGGCCGGAGAGGTCGTCCTCCCGGTTCGGGTTCACGATGGCCGTGGCCGGCGGCAGGGTCTCCCCAGCCTGATGGTGGTCGATGACCACCACATCCATGCCGAGCCGTTTCGCGGCGGCCAGCGGCTCCAGCGAGGTGGTGCCGCAATCCACCGTCACCAGCAGGGTCACACCCCGCGCGGCCAGTTGTTCGATGGCGGGGACGTTGGGGCCGTAGCCCTCGAAGATGCGGTCGGGAATGTGGAAGAACGGGTCGAGCCCGCCAGCCTGGAGCACGCCCACCATGAGCGCGGTGGCGCAGGCGCCGTCCACGTCATAGTCGCCGAACACCGCCACCTGCTCGCCGGTGGTGACCGCGCGGGCGAGCCGCGCCACGGCGGCGGGCATGTCGGTGAGCGTGTCGGGATCGGGCAGCAGGGTGCGGATGGAGGGGTCGAGATAGCGCTCCACCTCATCCAATTGCACGTTGCGGGCAGCGAGCACACGGGCAAGCAGCTCGCTGATGCCGAAGCGCTGGGCCATGGCGAGCGCCGTCTGCCCCCCCCGCACGTCCAGCCGCTCCCGCCAGGTGCGGCCGGTGGCGGAGCGGGCGACGTCGAGGAAGAGGCGATTCGGCACGGCGATGTTCACGCGCGCATGAAGCCAGAGGAGAGGCGCGGCGTCGAGCGTAGGCCGGGCATGGCTCAATTGTTGCCATTCTGTTCCCCTCGCCCGCCGGCTCTGTCACACTGGGGAAAGCAGGGGCCGCGGCGCCGTCCCGATTCGCGCCTGCCCTGTCGTTCTGCTATCTGGCGCCCAAACCTCCGACCTCAGAGTCCCATGTCCGAATCCGACAATTCCGACGATCTCTTCGCCGCCCGCCCGCGCGGTGCCAGCAAGTCGCCTGCGCGGGAAACGACCGCCAAGGAGAGCGCGCGCGGCAAGGCCGCCGTCGTGCCCCAGATGGCGGGCGATTATACCGCTGCCCATATCGAGGTGCTGGAAGGGCTGGAGCCGGTGCGGCGCCGGCCGGGCATGTATATCGGCGGCACCGATTCCAAGGCGCTGCACCACCTCTTCGCCGAGGTGGTGGACAATTGCATGGACGAGGCGGTGGCCGGCCACGCCACCTTCATCGAGGTGCAGCTCGGCGCCGACGGCTACCTCACCGTCTCGGACAACGGCCGCGGCATCCCGGTGGAGGAGCACCCCAAGTTTCCCGGCAAGTCGGCGCTGGAGGTCATCATGACCACGCTGCACGCCGGCGGTAAGTTCGACAGCAAGGTCTACGAGACTTCCGGCGGCCTGCACGGCGTGGGCGTCTCGGTGGTGAACGCGCTATCCGACGACCTGGAGGTGGAGGTCGCGCGCAACCAGACCCTCTATCGCCAAAGCTTTTCCAGGGGCATTCCGCAGGGGCCGCTCAAGGAAGTCGGCCGCATCACCAACCGGCGCGGCACCCGCGTGCGCTTCCATCCCGACCCGGAAATCTTCGGCGCCGGCGCGCATTTCGAGCCGGCCCGCGTGTTCCGCATGGCGCGCTCCAAGGCGTACCTGTTCGGCGGCGTGGAAATCCGCTGGGCGTGCGACGCTGAGTTGCTGAAGGCCGGCGAGAACATCCCGGAGAAGACGGTCTTCCGATTCCCCGGCGGCCTCAAGGACTATCTGGCGGCCGATCTCGAAGGCAACACGCTGGTGCATCCGGACATCTTCGCCGGCCGCATCCAGAAGACCGGCGGGCACGGCTCGGTGGAATGGGCTGTGGCCTGGGTGGCGGACGCCGACGGCGGCATCTCCTCCTACTGCAACACCATCCCGACGCCCGACGGCGGCACCCATGAGAACGGCCTGCGCAATGTGCTGCTCAAGGGCCTGAAGGACTATGCGGAGCGCGCCGGCCAGGGCAAGCGCGGCTCCATCATTACCGGCGACGACGTCATCACCGGCTGCGCCGCCATGCTGTCCGTGTTCGTGCGCGAGCCGGAATTCCAGGGCCAGACCAAGGACCGCCTCGCCACCGCCGAGGCCGCCCGCATCGTCGAGCAGGCGCTGCGCGACCCGTTCGACCACTGGCTGGCGGCCAACCCCGTGCAGGCGAGCCGGCTGCTCGACCATGTGATCGACCGCGCCGAGGAGCGGCTGCGCCGCAAGCAGGAGAAGGAGGTCTCCCGCAAGACCGCCGTGCGCAAGCTGCGCCTGCCCGGCAAGCTCGCCGACTGCTCCAACACCGAGGCGGCCGGCTCCGAGATCTTCATCGTCGAGGGCGACTCGGCCGGCGGCTCGGCCAAGCAGGCGCGGGACCGCAAGACGCAGGCGGTGCTGCCGCTCCGCGGCAAGATCCTCAACGTCGCCAACGCCACCCGCGACAAGCTCGCCGCCAACCAGCAGCTGGCCGATCTCGGCCAGGCGCTGGGCTGCGGCACGCTCACCCACTACCGCGAGACCGACCTTCGCTACGAGAAGGTCATCATCATGACCGACGCCGACGTGGATGGGGCGCACATCGCCTCCCTCCTCGTCACCTATTTCTTCCGCCAGATGCCGAAGCTGATCGAGGAGGGGCACCTTTTCCTCGCCGTGCCGCCGCTCTACCGCATCACCCAGGGCGCCAAGACCCTCTATGCGCGCGACGACGCCCACCGCGAGCGGCTGCTGAAGAAGGAGTTCTCCGGCAAGGGCAAGGTGGAGGTGGGCCGCTTCAAGGGCCTCGGCGAGATGATGCCGGCGCAATTGAAGGAAACCACCATGGATCCGAAGACGCGCACCCTGCAGCGCGTCACCATCGAGGATGCTGAGCGGGCCGCCACGACGGACCTCGTGGAGCGGCTCATGGGCAACAAGCCGGAAGCCCGCTTCGCCTTCATCTCCGAGCGCGCCGCCTTCGCGGGCGAGGAGATGCTGGACATCTGAATCGGCCGCGCGGGGGCGCGATCGTGAAGGTTCAATGCCGCCATCGCGGCGCCAAGGGGGGAGAGGGTGATGGGGGGCGAGAAGACAGTGACGCGCGCAGGGCGCAGCGTGCGGATGGCTCTAGCGGGCGGCCTTGCGCTTGCAACGCTGCTGCCGGGCGCTGCGCGGGCGCAGTCGTTCGGCAATGATGAGCAGTCCTGCGTCTATTACGGCTACTGGGCGGTCTCCGTCATCTACCTGGCGGCGAGCCAGGGCTGCGACTGGAAGCGCGCCAACGAATGGATCGACCCCATGCGCCACGCCAAATGGTGCATGGGCCAGTCGGCGCAATCCATGTCCAAGGCGCCGCAGGTCCACCGCAACGGCGTCACCGCCCGCTGCGCCAAGCAGGGCGCCTCGGTGAAGATCAACATCTGAGCGGGCTCGCTCTTCAGACGGGAGCGGGCTCCGCCTTCACGAAATCCACGAAGGCGCGCAGCGGTGCCGGCATCAGCCGGCGGCTGGGGAAATAGAGGCGGGGGCCGGGGAATTCCTGCTCCCAGTCCTCCAGCACCGGCACCAGCCGCCCGGCGGCGATGGAGGGCTTGAGCAGCTGATCGAAGCTGTGGATCAGGCCGAGCCCCGCCTCGGCGGCCGCCACCTTGAGGTCGATGCTGGAGGCGATGAGCTGCCCCTCCGGCCGCACCTTGACGATCTCCCCGTCCTTCTCGAACTCCCACACCGGCATGTGCCCGCTGGCGAAGCGATGACGGAGGGCGGCGTGCTTCAGCACGTCGTCGGGATGCTCGGGCCGTCCGTGGCGCGCCAGATAGGACGGCGCGGCGGCGGTGACGAAGCGCTGCACGCGCGGTCCGATGGGCACGGCGATCATGTCCCGTTCCAGCCGCTCGTCGTAGCGGATCCCGGCATCGAAGCCGCCTGCCACCACGTCGATGAAGGTGTCGTCCGCTGACACCTCCAGCGCGACCCCCGGATGGCGCGCCAGGAAGGGCGTGATGATCGGCGGCAGGATGACCCGCGCCACCGCGCTCGGCACGCTGAGCCGCAAGGTGCCGGTGGGGCTGTCGCGGAAGGCGTTCACCGCATCGAGCGCGCCCTCCACCTCCGCCAGCACCGGCGCGAGCCGTTCCATGAGCCGTTCACCGGCCTCGGTGGGCGTGACGCTCCGGGTGGTGCGGTTGAGGAGGCGCACCCCCATGCGGGCCTCCAGCCGCCGCACCGCCGCGCTCAGGGACGAGGGCGACACCCCGCGCGCCACCGCCGCCCCGCGAAAGCCGCGGGCGCGCGCCACCGCCACGAAGGCGTCGAGATCGGACAGGCTGGCATTGCTCATTGTGCAAAATATCGCACAGGGCTTGCCGCACTGACAGGATTATCGAACAGCCGATCCCGGGGCATGCTCCAGCCATCCCATACGCCATCCGGCCACGGAGCATGAAGATGACTGCCCTTGTCCCCTCCCCCCGCCGCCTCGGCACCACCGGCCCGGAAGTCTTTCCCCTCGGCCTCGGCTGCATGGGCATGTCGGATTTCTACGGCCCCGCCGACCGCGCGGAGAGCATCGCGACCATTCATGCCGCCCTCGATGCCGGCATCACGCTGCTCGATACCGGCGATTTCTACGGCATGGGCCACAACGAGATGCTGATCGCCGAAGCGCTGAAGGGCCGGCCGCGCGAGAGCGTGGTGTTGAGCGTGAAGTTCGGCGCGCTGCGCGATCCCGGCGGCAACTGGCTCGGCTACGATGCCCGCCCGCAGGCGGTGAAGACCGCGCTCTCCTACACGCTGAAGCGCCTCGGGGTGGACCATATCGACATCTACCGCCCGGCCCGCCTCGATCCGAACGTGCCCATCGAAGAGACGGTGGGGGCCATCGCCGACATGGTGAAGGCCGGCTATGTGCGCCATGTGGGCCTCTCCGAGGTGGGCGCCGAAACC
>JAYSCE010000195.1:0-7831 GCA_041915035.1 Xanthobacter sp. | reverse complement strand
CGGTGAGCGGCGGCAATTGCTACGCCTGCCACCAGATGGACCCGAAGGAAGTCAGCTACGGCACCCTCGGGCCGAGCCTCGTCAACTACGGCGCGGACCGCAAATTCTCCGCCGAGGATGCGAAAGCCGCCTACGCCAAGGTCTACAACGCGCAGGCCGTGTTCGCCTGCTCGCCCATGCCGCGCTTCGGGCACAACGGCGTGCTCAGCGAGGAGCAGATGAAGGACGTGGTGGCCTATCTGTTCGATCCCAACTCGCCGGTGAACAAGCCGGCCAAGTGACGGGGCCAAGTGACGGGCCAAATGAGATGAAAGGCGGGGGCGCTCCGGCGTCCCCGCCCTTTCTTTTTCAGCCCTTGCCCTGCCGGCCGAGCCACGCATCAAAGGGCTCTTTCCCGTAGGCGCCTTCCGCCACATAGCGGAACAGGGCGGAGAACTCCGGCCTCGGCAACAGGCCTGGCATGCGCGCGACTTCCTTGGGCTTTCCATCCACCTCGGCGAAGAACTGGAAGGTGGGCGTGGCGCGGATGCGCTCGCGCTGGCCGAGGGCCTTTTCACTGAGCTTCGCGCCATCGAGGAAGGTCACCTCCCGCGCGCCGAACAGGTCCAGATGCACGATGTCGAACGCCTCCCGGATGGGCGTCTCGATGGCCGGGTCGGCGAAATAGGCGGTGTGCAGTTCCTTGCAATAGATGCAGCCGCGCTGGCTCCACTGAAGCGCGAAGCCGCGCCCCTTCCCCCGCGCGGCGGCGAAGTCCTCGGGCAAGTCGAGGAAGCTGTCCACGTACCAGTCTTCCGTATAGAGCCCGTCGTCGCCGAGGCGCGCCTTGGCCTGCGCACCGGCTGGGACGAGCGCCGCGGCGAGCCCGGCGGAGGCCTTCAAGAGGCGCCGGCGGCTGAGCGTGGGGTGTGCCATGGGGGTCCTCCCTATCCGATGCGACCGAGGCCGGGCGCGGCGTCGAGCAGCCATTGAGCAATCTCAGGCATGAAGCCGGTCATGAAGGCGATGCCGGTGAGGATGAGCAGCCCGCCGGCGATCTTCTCGACGAGCCCGAGCCGGCTGCGCGCCGCCCGCGACCAGGCGAGGAACCGCTCGGTGAAGGCCGCCGCGATGAGGAAGGGGATGCCGATGCCGGCGGCGTAGATGCCCAGCAGCAGCATCCCCCGCCCCACCGAGGCCTCCGCCCCGGCGACGATGAGGATCGCCGCCAGAACCGGCCCCACGCACGGCGACCAGCCGAAGCCGAACGCCAGTCCCACCACATAGGGCCCGATCAGCCCCGCCGGCCGCGCCATGGGCTCCAGCCGCGCCTGCCGATAAAGGAGCGGGATGCGCACCAGCCCCGTCATGTGCAGCCCGAACGCCACCAGCAGCGCGCCGGAGAGTAACGTGAGGGTCTCGATGTGCGCCATCAGCACCCGCCCGAGGGACGATGCGGTGGCCCCGAGAAGGATGAAGACGGAGGCGAAGCCGAGGACGAACAGCAAGGCCGCGCCGAGGATGCTGCGCCGTGCTGGCGCGGTGCCCTCCCGCTCCTCCACAGCCGCACCCGCGAGGAAGCCGAGATAGGCCGGCACCAGCGGCAGCACGCAGGGCGAAGCGAACGAGAGCAGGCCGGCAAGTAACGCCCCTGCGAGGCTGACATCGAGAGACATGCTCCTCCCCGATCGTTGGAAACCGCGTCATTGAAGGTGCGCGGATTGGTCCTTGCCCAAGATATATGCGAATGCGATAATATGTCTCGTGAAATCCACGTCGGGATTGTGAATTCATGCGCCCTTCAGCGTGCCTCACGCTCGCAGCCGGCCTCATCGCGACCGGCCTTTCGGTGTTTCTCGCGCCTGCTGCCTCGGCGCGCGAACTGCTGATGTTCGAGCGCAAGGGCTGCGCCTACTGCCTGAAGTTCGACCACGACGTGGCGCCCATCTACGAGAAGACCGAGGAAGGCCAGCGCGCGCCGCTCCGCCGTGTGGACCTCTCCAACGGCACGCCGGGCGACGTGGTTCTGGCGTCCCCGGTCCGCTTCACGCCCACCTTCGTGCTGGTGGACGAGGGGCGCGAAGTCGGGCGCATTACCGGCTATGCTTCAGATGAAGCGTTCTGGGGCCTGCTCGGCTCGATGACGGATACAATGCAGGGCACGCGGCCGTAAGGCCCCCCCACGCAGGGATAGAGAAGGCAGGCACATGTCGATCGTTTCAAGGCGACTTGAGGACGAGCTGCGGGAAGGCCCGGAGATTTCGCCCGAGCTTGACCGCCTCATGCGCAACGCCCGCAAGGCGAGCGACTTCCTCAAGGCGCTCTCCCACGAGAACCGCCTGCTGCTGCTGTGCCTGCTGGCGGAAGGCGAGCGCTCGGTGACGGAGCTGGAGAACATCCTCTCCCTGCGCCAGCCCACCGTCTCCCAGCAGTTGGCGCGCCTGCGCCTCGATGATCTCGTCACCACGCGGCGCGACGGCAAGACCATCTATTACAGCCTCGCCAACGATGATGTGCGGCGGGTGATCTCGGTGATCTACGACATGTATTGCGGCACCCCGCGTTCCGGCGGAGACTGACCTAACGAAAATGCGCCGGGCCGGCGACGGGACGCTCATAAGTCCCGCTCCGGCCATCTCAGGGAGGAAGGCGCGCAATGGATGTTTCAAGCCCCTGGTGGACCGCGCTCGCCGGTCTCGCCGTGGGCGGGGTGGTCGGCTTCGCCGTGTTCCGCGCCCGCCTGTGCACCTTCGGCGCGCTGGAAGACGCCATGGTGGGCCATGACTGGCGCCGCATGAAGGTGTTCGCGCTCGCCCTGGGCCTCGCCGTGCTGGGCACGCAGGCCCTCGCCATGGCCGGCATTCTCAGCCCGGACCGCACCAATTACGTTACCACCGCGCTGCCGTGGCTTGGCATCCTCACCGGCGGCGTGCTGTTCGGCCTCGGCATGGCGCTGGTGGGCACCTGCGCCTTCGGCTCGCTGGTGCGTCTCGGCTCGGGAGACCTGCGCAGCCTGGTCGTGCTGCTGGTGTTCGGGGCGGTCGCCTACGCGACCCTGCGCGGCATCTTCGCTGGCCTCCGGGTGGACGGGCTGGAGCGCGTCGCCCTGCTGCTGCCGGCCGGCACCGCCAGCGACCTGCCCTCCATCATGGGGCGCCTCACCGGCCATGATTTCCGGGGCATCCTCACCGCCGTCGCGGGCGTCGCGCTGGTGGCGCCGGCCTTCGCCGACCGCAGGCTGCGCCGCGCCGGACGGCTGATGACGGCGGGGGTGATGCTGGGCCTCGGCGTGGTCGCCGGCTGGCTCGCCACCACCTGGCTGGTGGACGAGTTCGCCCACCCCACCGCGCCGCAGAGCCTCACCTTCGTCTCGCCGGTGGCGCGCGCCCTCTTCGGCGTGCTGTTCGAGCCCACGAGCCTCGCGGAGTTCGGCGCCGGCAGCGTGTTCGGCGTCGCCCTCGGCGCCTTCGCCGCCGCGCGCCTCGCGGATGAATTCCGCTGGGAGGCGTTCGACGATCCGCGCGAGATGAAGCGCCATCTGCTCGGCGCGGTGCTCATGGGGTCCGGCGGCATCCTCTGCGGCGGCTGCACCATCGGGCAGGGGCTCACGGCCGGGTCCCTCTTCGCCTTGTCCTGGCCGCTCGCGGTGGCGGGGATGGCGGTGGGCGCGCGGCTCGGCATCGCGCTGCTGATGGAAGGTTCCCTCACCGGCTTCGTGCGCCAGAGCGTGGCCGGACGCTTCGGCTTCCACAACAAGCCCTGAGGGCGCGCGCTACCGCGCCGACCGCGCCGCACGCACGATGGCATCCGCCACCCTCTCGTGGAGGCTCGCCGGCAGATGGTGGCCCATGCCGTCGACCAGCAGGAATTCGGCACCGGGAATCGCCGCGGCGGTGTCGGCCCCGCAGGCTGGCGGGATCAGGGGATCGCACGCGCCGTGGATGACCAGCACGGGCACGCCGATGGTCGCGAGCCGGGCACGGCGGTCCCCGGCCACGACCATGGCGGCGAGCTGCCGGCCCGCTCCGGCGGGATCATGGCTGCGCTTCGCCTCCTCCAGGACGAGGCGGCGATGGGCCGCTTCGTCCACCGGATGGTCGGGGCCGGCGATGCGGCGGGCAAAGGCGAGGCTGTGGGCCAGAAACCCGGCTTCGTCGCGGGCCGGATCGGGCACCGGTCGCATCATCAGCGCCATCACGTCCGGCTCGGCCTGCGGCAGCGCCGGATTGCCGGTGCCGGACATGATGGAGGTGAGCGACAGCACCCGCCCGGGATGCTCGCTCGCCATGATCTGCGCGATCATACCGCCCATGGACAGGCCGACCACATGCGCGCGGGGAATGGCGAGGGCATCCAGCAGGCCCACCGCGTCCGCCGCCATGTCGACGAGGGTATAGGGGACCACCGGCCGCCGCCCCGCCCTCAATGCGGCGACGAGCGCGCCGAGGTCCGGCGGCGCGTGCTGGCTGAGATGGGTCGAGCAGCCGGCATCGCGATTGTCGAAGCGGATGACGCGAAAGCCCTGCCCCGCGAGCATTTCGCAGAACGGCTCGGCCCAGCGGATCCTCTGCACGCCAAGGCCGGCGATCAGCAGGAGCGCTTCGTCCGCTTCGGAGCCGAAGCTGTCGTAGGCGAGATCGAGGCCGTTGGTCGTCGCAAAGGTCATGGCGCAGTCCCTGAGACACGCGCTCAATTAACACCCGGGTGAATTTACGTCAATATTACCCGGGTTAAATTTTCGGTTCGCTCTGCCCGAGGACCACCGCCAGCGCATCGGCGAGGCCTCGCTCCAGGGCGCCACCCGGTCCTTCCGTCAAGTCCGGCAGCTCCAGCACGTCGCGCAGGATGCCGAACCCCATCAGCAGCGCTGCCGCCAGCGCCGCGCGCTGCGTGGCGTTGGCGTCAAGCTGGGTGCCGAGGGGCGCCACGAAATCCTCGATCACCACCGCGCGCAGCACCGCCGCCGCCTTCGGGCTGGTCAGCGAGTGGATCAGGATGCCCATCGGCCCGGCCTCGCAATTCGCGTCCGTCTTGGACTTGGACACCACATGGGCCGCCAGCATGCGCGCGGGATCGGTGCCGAGGTCATCGAGAAACTTCTCGGTCTGCATCACCCGTTTCACCGCCGCATGGAACAGCTGCTCCTTGGAGCCGAAGGCGCGATGCACATAGGCGACGTCCACGCCAGCGTCGGCCGCGATCTCGCGCAGCCCGGTCTCGTCATAGGACTGGCGCGAGAACCGCGCGACGGCCGCCGCGAGGATTCTCTCCCGCCCGGGCGCGGGAGCAGAGCTGTCACGCGGTTTGGTCATCACATCCGTCCTCGTCCGGTCTTGACGCGTAGGAGGCCACGGAGAGAAGGTCAACAGCTGTTGACTTCCGCCCGCCGGCTGATCTAGATGAATAGCAGAACCGAGGGGCGCGAGGTTCTGCAGTGGAGACTTCCATGCCTGTGCACCGGCGCGCGCCCTCCAGACAGATACCCGCTCGACATTCGCCAACCGGCTGCGCCGTGCACCGGTTCCCGAACAGGACGGCCTGATCCCCCATGCACGCCTTCTATCGCGACCCGGCGGCGAACGCCGGAGCGGGCACCCGTTCGCCTGCGCGACGGCCAACGGCCGCCCTGATCTCGGTCTTTGCCCTGGCGGGCCTGCTCGCCGCCTGCGACGGGGAAGGCAAGGCGCCGGAGGCCGCGCGGCCCGCGATCTTCGTCCGGGCCACGACCGTGGCGATGACGGACCGCGCGACCTCCGCCTCGCTGACTGGGGACGTGGAGGCCAAGGTGCTCACCCAGCTCTCCTTCCGGGTCGGCGGGCGGGTCACGGAACGGCTGGTGGACGTGGGCGCGCACGTCGCGGCCGGCGATCTCCTGGCGCGCATCGACCCCACCGAGCAGCAGGCCGACCTCGACGCAGCGACGGCCGCCGTCGCCGCCGCCGAGTCCCGGCTGCGCGTGGCCAATGCCAATTTCGATCGGCAGGCGACCTTGCTCGCCAAGGGCTACACCACCCGCTCCACCTACGATCAGGCCACCGAGACGGCCGGCGCCGCGGAAAGCGCGCTGGAGACCGCGCGGGCCCAGCTCGGCACCGCGCGCGATGCGCTGGGCTATGCCGAGCTGCGGGCCGGCGCGGCGGGCATCATCACCGCGCGCACCGTGGAGGTCGGGCAGGTGGTGCAGCCCGCCCAGGCGGCGTTCACTTTGGCCGAGGACGGCACCCGCGACGCGGTGTTCGACGTCTACGAAACCTTCTTCCGCAACCGCGACGCCGACCGCATCAAGGTGGCGCTGGTCTCCGATCCCAAGGTAGCCGCGCAAGGGCACGTTCGGGAGGTCTCGCCGGTCATCGATGCGAGCAACGGCACCGTGCGGGTGAAGGTGGCCATCGACGCGCCACCCGATGCCATGGCGCTCGGCAGCCCGGTGACCGCCACCGTGACCTCGAAGGCGCGGCCGCGCATCGTCCTGCCGTGGAGCGCGCTGGCCTCCGAGGGCGCCGATCCGGCCGTCTGGCGGATCGATCCGAAGACCCGCGCGGTCTCCCTCGCCAGGGTCGCCGTGGACGCCTTCGAGACCGGCTCCATCGTCATTTCCTCCGGCCTCGCGCCGGGCGACATTGTGGTCGTGGAGGGCGCCAAGCGCCTCAGCACCGGCCAGTCCGTCGACTACACCCTGGAGAGCGGCTCATGAGGCACGCCCGTCCGATGCTGGCGCTCGCCGCCATGGCCGCCCTCGCCGGCTGTGGCGAACAGGCCGCCGCCCCCGCCGTTCCGCCCCGTCCCGTGCTGACGGCGGTGGTCCAGCCCCTGTCGCGCGATGGGCTCGAAGCGGTGGGCACCATCGAGCCGCAGGTGCAGACTGAGCTGAGCTTCCGCGTGCTGGGGCGGCTGCTCGTCCGGTCGGTAAACGTGGGCGATACGGTCGAGAAGGATCAGGTCGTCGCGACCATTGACGACACCGCCCTGAAGCTCGCGGTCCGGTCCGCGCTCGCGGAGGTCGCCAACGCCCAGGCCCAGCTCACCAATGCGTCCGGCACGGAGCAGCGCCAGCGGACTTTGCTGGAGACCGCCGCCACCAGCCGCGCGACATTCGAGACCGCCGAGCAGAGCCGCGCCGCCGCCGAGGCGTCTGTGGCCCGGGCCCAGGCGAACCTCGTCAAGGCGCGTGAGCAACTGGCCTACGCCCAGCTGAAGGCCGAGTTCGCCGGCGTCGTCACGGCGGTGGGCGCGGAGGCCGGGCAGGTGGTGTCGCCCGGCCGTGCCGTCGTCACCGTCGCACGGCCCGACGTGCGCGAGGCGGTGGTGGATATCGGCGAGGACTTCATCGGCGACGTGCGGATCGGGTCGCCGTTCCAGGTCAGCCTCCAGCTCGACGGGGCGCCGACCGCCACCGGCCGGGTGCGCGAGATCGCCCCCCAGGCCGACAGCGTGACCCGCACCCGCCGGGTGCGCATCACCCTCGACCATCCGCCCGAGGCGTTCCGGCTCGGCAGCACCGTAGCGGCGCGACCGGCCGGCGAGCTTGCCGCCGATCTGTTCATTCCCGGATCGGCGGTCTTCACCCGCGACGGCAAGGCCTTCGTCTGGCGTGTCGCAAGCGACGACCGGACGGTGCATGCGCAGGAGGTCGCCGTCTCCGCCACCACCGGTGACCGAACCCGCGTGACCGGGGGACTGGCCGTGGGCACGCGCCTCGTGACGGCCGGCGTCCATAGCCTGTCCGAGGGCCAGAAAGTGCGTCTAGAGCAGGATGCCCAGCCGTGAAGTCGTTCAACCTGTCCGACTGGGCGCTCGAGCACCGCTCGCTCGTCTGGTACTTCATGCTCGCCTTCGTGCTGGCGGGCTTTCT
>JAYSCE010000194.1:0-7852 GCA_041915035.1 Xanthobacter sp. | reverse complement strand
GCTCGCGACATTCGCCCAGACGGGGGCAACCCTCGCCATCCATCTCGCCATCCACGCGCTGGATCAGGTGGTGGCGGAACTGCTGCCCGTGCTGGGCGCCGACTGCCCGGTGGCAGTGGTGGCGCGGGCGACCTGGCCCAACGAGCGGGTGGTGAGGGGCACGCTCGGCGATATCGCCGGCAGGCTCGCCGCCGATCCCATCCCGCGCACGGCGCTGATTCTCGTGGGGCGGGCGCTCGCGGCCGAGCATTTCCGCGAGAGCGCGCTCTATGACACCGCTTATGTCCGCCGCTTCCGCGGGGGCGGTGAATGATCCGCCGCTCAGCGCTTTGCGGGCGTGAGAGGCGCGCGGCCCATGAGGGTGCCGTCGCGGTCGAAGACGGTGATTTCCAGCAGCACATCCGCCCGGTCGAGGGCGCGGGCGGCGGTGGTCCAGGCGGCGCGGGCGACGCAATCGCCCAGCGGGACGCCGGCGGCCGCCGCGATCTGGAACGCCTCCGCCACCATGTTCGCGCCGGCGATGCGGGCGCTGAGATCGGCATCGGCACCGGCTTCGGACGCGAGGCGGGCCAGGGCGGGAAGGTCGGCGCTGCCGCGCTTGGAGTGCAAATCGAGGAAGCCCTGCGCGAGCTTCGTCATCTTGGCGACGCCGCCCGCCACCGTCACCTTGGGCACCGGGTGGGCGTGCAGATATTTCAGCATGCCGCCGACGAAATCGCCCATGTCGATGAGCGCCACTTCGTCCAGCCCATGCAGCTTCGCCACCGCCGCCTCGGAGGCGGAGCCGGTAGCGCCGGCCACGTGGTCGAGGCCCATGGCGCGGGCGACATCGATGCCGCGATGGATGGAGTGGATCCACGCCGCGCAGGAATAGGGCACGACGATGCCCGTCGTTCCCAGGACCGACAGGCCGCCGACGATGCCGAGGCGCGGGTTGAGCGTCTTCAGCGCCAGCGCCGCGCCATCCGCGATGGAAATCTCCACCTCCGCATCAGCCGCGACGCCATGGGCGGCGGCCACCTCGGCGATGCCGGCGGCGATCATGCGGCGGGGCACGGGATTGATGGCCGGTTCGCCAGGCGGAATGGGCAGGCCCGGCCGCGTCACGGTGCCCACGCCTTCGCCCGCCTTGAAAGTAACGCCCGCGCCCGCCGCGCCGCGCCGCACGGTGGCGCGGACGAGGGCGCCGTGGGTTACGTCCGGGTCGTCGCCCGCATCCTTCACGATGCCGGCGGTGGCGCTCTCCGCGTCGCGCGTGTGCATGGCGAGGGCGAAGGCCGGGCGGGCGCCGGAGGGCAGCTCCACCTCGACCGGATCGGGAAAGTCGTCGGTGACCAGCGCCGCGAACGCCGCCTTGGCCGCGCCGGCCGCGCAGGTGCCGGTGGTCCAGCCGCGTTTCAGCGGCCTGTCGGGTGCGTCGTCGGCCGTCTCGCCCGTGCTCATGGGTTCCGTGATAGCGGGCCGGGCGCGGGCAAGGAAGGGTGCGCGGCATGAGTGATCCGCCCCGCGGCCTGCTCGTCGCCGCCCCGCGCTCCGGTTCGGGCAAGACCACCGTGACGCTCGCCCTCCTCGCCGCGCTCAGGCGGCGGGGCACGGCGGTGCGGGCCATCAAGTCGGGGCCGGACTATATCGACCCCGCCTTCCACGCCGCCGCCACCGGCCAGCCGGGGCTGAACCTCGACAGCTGGGCGATGCCTCCCGCGCTCCTCGATCATCTCGCCGCCCTGGCGGGGGAGGGGGCTCAGATCGTCATCGGCGAGGGGGCCATGGGCCTGTTCGACGGGGTGGCGGTGGAAAAGGGCCGCACCGGCGCGGGGGCGGATGTGGCGGCGCGCCTCGGGCTGCCGGTGCTGCTAGTATTGGATGTTTCCGGCCAGTCGCAGACGGCGGCGGCGGTGCTGCGCGGCTTCATCGGGCATGATCCGGCCGTGCGCATCGCGGGAGTGGTGCTGAACAAGCTCGGCAGCGAGCGGCATGAGCGCATGATCCGGGAGGCCGTCGCGCCGCTGGGCGTGCCGGTGCTCGGCACCGTGCCGCGCGCGGCGGATATCGTGTTGCCCGAGCGCCATCTCGGCCTCGTGCAGGCGGGGGAGACGGACGATCTGCCCCGCCGCCTCGCCGCACTGGCGGACCTCGCCGAGGCCCATCTCGACCTCGACGGCATCCTCGCCGCTGCCGCGCCGCTTCAGGCCGTAACGGGCGAGGGTGCCGCTCTGCTGCGGCCCCCCGGCCAGAGGATCGCGCTGGCGCAGGATCAAGCCTTCGGTTTCGTCTATGCCCATATGCTCGCCGGCTGGCGGGGGCAGGGGGCGGAGATCGTGCCCTTCTCGCCGCTGGCGGACGAAGCGCCGGACGCGTCCTGCGACACGCTCTGGCTGCCCGGCGGCTATCCCGAGCTGCACGCGGGTCGCCTTGCGGCGGCGGAGCGCTTCCGCACCGGCGTCCATGCCTTCGCGGCGGCGGGGAAGCCGGTGCATGGGGAGTGCGGGGGCTATATGGCGCTGGGCGCCGGCCTCGTGGATGCCGAGGGCGTGCGCCATGCCATGCTCGGCCTGCTGGCGCTTGAAACCAGCTTCGCGAAGCGCCGCATGAATCTCGGCTACCGGCAGGCGCGCCTCATGGCCCCCTCGCCCCTGGGGCCGGAGGGGGCGATGGTGCGCGGCCACGAATTCCATTACGCGACCGTGCTCGATCGCGGGTCCGATGAGCCGCTGGCCGATCTCTCGGATGCCGAAGGCCGCCCCCTCGGCCCGGCGGGCAGCCGCCGGGGCAGCGTCACCGGCAGCTTCTTCCACGCCATCGCGCGGGGCTGAGGCTCAGGAATTGCCGGTGCGCACCGCCACGGTGGCGATGCCCGCCCCGATGAGCAGCGATCCGCCCGCCTTGTTGATGGCGCCGATGATGCGGGGGCTGCGCACGGCCCGGCGGGCGCGGGCGGCGGCGAGCGCATAGCCGAGCGCGTTCAGGAAGGCGAGGGTGAGAAAGGTCGCCTGGAACACCAGCAATTGCGGCAGGAAGTCCGCCCTGGGGTCGAGGAACTGGGGCAGGAAGGCGACGAAGAAGGTGATGCTCTTGGGGTTCAGCGCCGTCACCAGCCAGGCATGGGCCATCATCTTCACGGGCGCGGAGCGCTCGGTGCGCGGCGCCGCGTCCAACGTCCCGCCGGCGCGCCACAGCTTGATGCCGAGATAGACGAGATAGGCCGCGCCGGCCCATTTCACCGCGAGGAACAGGCTCGCCGACGCGGAGAGGAGCGCGCCCACGCCGAGCATGGAGAGGGTCATGGCCGTGAAATCGCCGAGCGCGACGCCTACCGCCATGGGTAGAGCCGTGCGCCATCCCTGCCCGAGGGCGTAGGACACCACCAGCAGCACGGTGGGGCCGGGGATGACGAGGAGCACGGCCGACGCCGCGGCGAAGGCCGCCCACGTTTCCAATGCCATATCGAGGCTCATGGCCCGCTCCCTTCCGCAGCGACAGAGGCGCAAAGGATGGACGGGGCGCAAGGCGACGGTCAACCGCCGCCTCCGCAGTCCGAAGCAGGCCCCCGGGCGGGGCTCCGAGCTTATGGCCTTTCGGCGTCTGGAGCCCTCACGCCCCCTTGGCGGTCAGTGCCAGGATGCGCTTGGCGACCAGCAAGGCAAACGGAATGGCCACGACCGCGCCGACGCCGGCGGCGATGGGGATGAGCCGCATGTCCTGCCCGGCGAGCGAAGGGAGGGACAGGACGACCAGCACCGCAGCACCCGCAAGAGTGGTGGCCAGCACGAGCCAGACAAGAATCGCGATCTTGAGCATGACAAAGCTCCCGCGGGCAGACGCTCAACTTCTAGCCCCTTCCCCAACGGCGCCTTTGACGCGGATCAACAGAAGATGGCCGGTGAATTTCGCATGCGCTGAGAGCATGACCGGATTGGCCGAAGCAGCGTTATAGTCTCCAGAGGCGCGCCGGTCCGCCGGGCCGCAAGCACGCCCGGTTCCCCACGGGAGGGACGCGATGCAGTGCCAGAACAAGGAAGACGATTTCCGCCAGGCCGTGCTCGACATCGTCGGCCACAAGGAAGGCCAGGCCATCATCATCCAGGTGGTGGGCGGCAACACCATCACCGGCTTTGCCCCCTTGAGCGTCGGCAAGGACTATCTGCGCTGTCAGGTGGCGGCGGGGAGTGGTCAGAAGGAGCAGATCGTGCCCTTCCACTCCATCACGTGCGTGCGCTGAGCCCTCTGCGTGCGCTGATACCTCAGCACTGGCCCGGACACGGCTGATCGTATATCCCACGGGCGCCGCCGCGCCCGTCACGAGCGCGCGCCCTCCGGCAAGCCACGGTCGGAGGCACAAGATCCAAGGAGCACGCCAAATGGCCGCCACCCAGCACGCCTTCACCTCCGAGCCCCACCGCTTCACCCTGCTGCGCGACAAGATGCTGATCGGCGGGGCGTGGGTGGATGCCGATGGCGGCGCGACCATCGAGGTCAACAATCCGGCCACCGGCGAGATCATCGGCACCATTCCGAAGGCCGGCGCCGCCGAGACGCGCCGCGCCATCGAGGCCGCCGCCGAGGCCTTCAAGACCTGGCGCGTCACCACCGCCGGCGAGCGCGCGGCCAAGCTGCACAAGCTCGCCGACCTGATCCTCGCCAATGCCGATGAGCTGGCGCTCATCCTCACCACCGAGCAGGGCAAGCCGCTGGCGGAGGCCAAGGGCGAGGTGGGCGGTTCCGCCGCTTATGTGCGCTGGTTCGCTGAGGAAGCCCGCCGCCTCTATGGCGACGTCATCCCCTCGCCGTGGCCCAACCGCCGCATCCTCGTGACCAAGGAGCCGGTGGGCGTGTGCGCGGCGGTGACGCCGTGGAATTTCCCCTCCTCCATGCTCTCGCGCAAAATCGGCGCGGCGCTGGCGGCCGGCTGCACCGTGGTGTGCAAGCCCTCCGAGCTGACCCCGTATTCCGGCCTCGCCTGGGGCGTTCTGGCGGAGATGGCGGGCATTCCGGCCGGCGTCGTCAACATCGTGGTGGGCGATGCCCCGGCCATCGGCGGCGAGATGACCTCCAATCCGGCGGTCAAGAAGGTGACGTTCACCGGCTCGACCCCCGTGGGCAAGCTGCTGATGAAGCAGTCCGCCGACACCATGAAGAAGATTTCGCTGGAGCTGGGCGGCAATGCGCCCTTCCTGGTCTTCGACGATGCGGACCTCGACCTCGCGGTGGAGCAGGCCATCGCCTCCAAGTATCGCAACGTGGGCCAGACCTGCGTCTGCGCCAACCGCTTCTATGTGCAGGCCGGCATCTATGACGCCTTCGCCGCGAAGTTCGCCGAGGCGTCCAAGAAGCTGAAGGTGGGCAACGGCGTGGATGCCGGCGTGGTCGCCGGCCCGCTGATTGACGATCGCGCGCTTGCCAAGGTGGAGCGGCTCCTGAAGGACGCGCTGGACAAGGGCGCCACCGTGCTCACCGGCGGCAAGCAGCCGGCGCTGGGCGGCACCTTCTTCGAGCCCACCGTGCTCGCCAATGCCACGCAGGACATGGCCTTCGCCCGCGACGAGATCTTCGGCCCGCTGGCGCCGCTGTTCAAGTTCGAGACGGAGGAGGAGGCCATCTCCTACGCCAACGCCACCGAATACGGCCTCGCCTGCTACTTTTTCACCAAGGACCTCGGCCGCGCCTTCCGCGTCTCTGAGCAGCTGCAGTACGGGCAGGTGGGCGTGAATGCCGGCGTCATCACCACCGAGGTCGCGCCCTTCGGCGGCGTGAAGGAGAGCGGCGTCGGCCGCGAGGGCTCCAAGTACGGCTGCGACGACTACCTGAACATCAAGTACGTCTGCATGGGCGGGGTGTGAGGGGGGAGCCGGGCCGGCTCCCGAACAAGCGTCATGCCCGGCCTTGTGCCGGGCATCCATGTGACGGGGCCGGTGCCCTCACGCCTCGAAATTGAAGGCGATGCCGATCCGGTTCCAGGCGTTGATGGTGGCGACCGCGACGGTGAGGAACAGGGCCTCATCCGCCGAAAACTCCTCAAGCACCGCTTCCCAGGCGTCCTGCGAGGCCGCGCCGGTGCCGAGCAGCGTCAGCTCCTCGGTCCAGGCCAGCGCCGCCTTTTCCCGCTCGGAGAAGGCGGAGGCCTCCTCCCACGCCGCGAGCAGGTCCAGCTTCTCTTGCGCGACGCCGGCCTTGCGGGCGACGCCGAGATGGAACTTCAGGCAGAAGGCGCAGCCGTTGATCTGCGAGGCGCGCACCTTCACCAGCTCGGTCAGCCCCTTGTCGAGGCCGGTGGCATCCACGCCCTTGGTGAGGGCGGCAAGGCCGGCATAGATGTCCGGCGCGCGCTCGGTGAACGCCTTGTAGGTGGGGCGGGCGGTATCGTCGGACATGGGGACCTCTTTGGGGATCAGCTCTTGAGCCGGTAGCCGGTGCGGAACATCCAGCGCACGATGAGGAGGCAGGCGATGAGGAAGGCGAGGGTCATGGCCGCGCTCACCTCCACCCGCACGTCCGACGTACCGAAGAAGCTCCAGCGGAAGCCGGCGACGAGATAGACGACCGGATTGAACAAAGTGATGGTGCGCCACACCGGCGGCAGCATCTCCAGCGAATAGAAGGTGCCGCCGAGGAAGGTGAGGGGCGTGATGACCAGCATGGGGATGAGCTGCAACCGCTCGAACCCGTCCGCCCAGATGCCGATGATGAAGCCGAACAGCGAGAAGGTGACGGCGGTGAGCACCAGGAAGGTCAGCATCCAGAACGGGTGCCGCACCTCCATGGGCACGAACAGCGCGGCCGTGGCGAGGATGATGAGCCCGAGCAGCACGGATTTCGTCGCCGCCGCCCCCACATAGCCCGCGACGATCTCGAACGGCGAGACCGGGGCCGACAGCAGTTCGTAGATGGTGCCGGTGAAGCGCGGGAAATAGATGGCGAAGGCCGCGTTGCTGATGGACTGGGTCAGCAGCGTCAGCATCATCAGGCCGGGCACGATGAACGCGCCGTAGGGCACGCCCCCGACCTCCGACATGCGCGAGCCGATGGCCGAGCCGAACACGACGAAATAGAGCGAGGTGGACAGCACCGGCGAGACAATGCTCTGGCCGATGGTGCGGCGCGTGCGGTTCATCTCGTAGGTGTAGATGGCGCGGATTGCTTGAAGATTCACGAGCGCCTCACCAGGCTGACGAAGATGTCCTCGAGCGAGCTTTGCTCCGTGTGCAGGTCGCGGAAGGCGATGCCCTCGGCGGCCAGCGCTTCCAGAAGGTCGGCGATGCCGTGGTCGCGATCCTCGGTGCCCTCGACGCTGGCCGCATAGCTGTAGGTCAGGCAGGCGCCGCCATCGGACAGCGTCAGATTGAACGGGGCAAGGCGCTCCGGGATGGTGGCCAGCGGCGCGGCCAATTCCACGGAGAGCTTCTTCTTGCCCAGCGTCTTCATCAGCGCGGCTTTCTCCTCCACGAGGATCAGCTCGCCGCGATTGATAACGCCCACCCGGTCGGCCATCTCCTCGGCCTCTTCCAGATAGTGGGTGGTGAGGATGATAGTGACGCCGGAATCGCGCAGCTCGCGCACCAGGCGCCACATGTCGCGGCGCAGCTCCACGTCCACGCCGGCGGAGGGCTCGTCGAGGAACAGCACCTCCGGCTCGTGGGCCAGCGCCTTGGCGATGAGCACGCGCCGCTTCATGCCGCCCGAGAGGGTCATGATGCGCGAATCGCGCTTCTCCCAGAGGGAGAGGCTGCGGATGACCTTCTCCACATAGGCGGGGTCCGGCTTCTTGCCGAACAGGCCGCGCGAGAAGCTCACCGTCGCCCACACGCTTTCGAACGCCTCGGCGGTCAGCTCCTGCGGCACGAGGCCGATGCGCGAG
>JAYSCE010000193.1:6755-7858 GCA_041915035.1 Xanthobacter sp. | reverse complement strand
CGTCCCCCGGCCGCAGCCGGCCGGACACGATCTCGGCCTCGATGGCCTCGGCGACCATCTCGTAGGCGGAAGGGACCTTGATGCGGTCGAACCGTTCCATGAGCACCGGGAAATCCACGAAAGGACACTTTGTCGGACAAAAGGCTATTTCTGGGTCAGAGGGTTGTCAACGGGCATTTTACGGCGTTCGAGAATGAGTTTAAATCACTGAAATTATTATGTTTATATCGAATAGCATCGACAGACCGACATCTTGTGCATTGCGACATCGCAGGCGCACCTGGCTGGCCGCCGGAGGCTGCAGCTCGCCCGGCCCTGTTCTTGCGTGGGCTGCGGCTACGTGGCCGGGATTGCCCGGCGGGTGTGGGCGACGGGGGAACATGTCCTTGATTTTCCGTGATGAATGCGAACGGGCCGGAGGCCCTGGCGCCGCGTCGCAAACACGACAGGGCGTGCCCTGCGACGGCTTCCGGGCAACGGCAAGATGACGGCCGCCGTCACCGCCGGGCCGAAGATCGCCGCACTCTCCTGCGGCAAGCCGGTCTATCTCGTCGTGCTGCTCCATGCCGAGGGCAGTTGCGGGCAGGAGGTGATCGACCTCGCGCTGAACTTCGCGCCCGAACTGCCCAAGGCGGATTTCCTCGCCGCCGAGGCGCCCTTTCCGGCCACGACGGGCCGCAGCTGGTTTCCCGGCGAGGGCTTTTCCACCGAGACCATCGTCGCCGGCCTTACGACCAGCGCGCCGCTGCTGGACGCCTTTCTCGACGAAATGCTGGCAGCGCGGCGCCTGCCCGGCGACCATCTCGCCCTCGTGGGCTTCTCGCAGGGCGCCATGCTGGCCCTCGACGTGGGCCTGCGCCGCGCCGTGCCGCCCGCCGTCATCATCGCCTTCGGGGGTGCGCTGCCCGAGGCCCGCGACATCGGCGCGCCGCGGGCGAAGCCGCCGGTGGTGTTCATCCACGGCGAGGACGATGCCGTGGTGCCGCTCGCCGACATGATCGCCACCCGCGACCGCCTGAAGGCCCACGGCCTGCCGGTGAAGAGCATGCGCCGGCCCGGCCTCGGCCATGGGGTGGATGACGACGGCATCATCGCCGCCGGCA
>JAYSCE010000193.1:0-6745 GCA_041915035.1 Xanthobacter sp. | reverse complement strand
CGTGCTGGCCGCGACCCTCGTGAAGCCGAAGAAGGCGAGCGCTGAACATGACCACGACCATGACCACGACGACCACGATCATGACCACTGAGACCGGAGCCGCCCCCGTGCCGGACGTCATCGCTCCCCCGCCCGAGCCGCTGCGCCGCTTCTCGTGGGACATCCAGTCCATGGTCGAGCTGGCGGACGATCCGCGCGAGATTCTGATGATCGGCCGCGACCTGATGGGCCGGCTGGTGGCGCAAGACGATTGGCTGCCGGAGGTCTTCGCCCGGCTCGACGGCGCGCCGTTCCGCCAGTGCCAGCTCTATGCGGACCAGATGACGCGGTTCACGGTCGTCGTCACCGTGCTCGCCCCCGACGCCGCGCTGCCCCTGTGCGAGCAGACGGTGTGGGAGCTGACCGGCGTGCTGCGCGGGGAGGTGGTGCGCCAGCGCTTTGCCCTGCCCGACGGCGCGCCGCCGGTGGCGCGGGCGGCTTGGAGGCGCCTCGGTGCGGGCGCGGTGGATGCGTTCTCACCCAAGGACGGCGACGGCCTCGCCATCGCCAACGGCTCGGCAACGGCACCGGCGATCCTGATCGAGGTGCATGGCGCGGAGATTGGCGACGCGGCCCGCCGCACGGTCGGGACGGATGGCAGCGTGGGCAGCTTCACCACCGTCTACGCCAACCCACCCGAGGCTCCGGCGTGGGACATCCTGACCATTCAGGCGCGTATCACGGACTGACTGTTGCCGGGCGACATGCGCCGGTGGTCTAGTCGCTCTGCGCCCGCCGGCGCGGAGACCTGCAAAATGCTGCGCCGCGCCGTCCTGATCCTCGCCCTTCTGCTCGCACCGGTCATCGCACGCGCCGGGGTCGGCGCGGCACCCGATCGCGCGGCAGAGGCCGCCATCCGCGCCCGCCTCGCGGCCTGGACCGAAGCGTTCAACCGGGGCGATGCCGCCGCCACCTGCGACCTGTTTTCCGATGATCTCGGGGCTGACGTGCAAGGCGCCCCCGCGGGCGACAAGGCGACCGTCTGCGGGCGCATCTCCAAGGCACTCGCGACGTCGGCCGGCCGGCTCGCTTATCTCTGCCAGATCCACGAAATCCTGGTGTCCGGCGACCTCGCCATGGTGCGCCTGACGTGGGTGCTCACCGAGCGGCCCGACGGCAAGGAGATTTCACGCGACGAGGGCATGGACATCTTCCGCCGCGACGCCGACGGCATCTGGCGCATCGCGCGCTATATGGCGTTTTCGGTGGATCAGCCAGAGCGCGCGGCTCCGGGAAAGTGACCAGGGGTTACCGTCTCCTTAATAAAAAAGCCCCGGAGCAGCCTTCGCCGCTCCGGGGCCTGCCTCAGTGAATGAGGATCAGTTCTTGGACTTGTCCACCAGGGCCTTGGCCTTGATCCAGGGCATCATGGCGCGCAGCTTCTCGCCGACTTCCTCGATGGGGTGGGCGTTGGCGCGGGCGCGGGTGGCCTTGAAGGAGGCCTGGTTGACCTTGTTCTCCAGCATCCAGTCGCGGGTGAACTTGCCGGACTGGATGTCGTTCAGCACGCGCTTCATCTCGGCCTTGGTCTCGGCGGTGATGATGCGGGGGCCGGTGACGTATTCACCGTATTCGGCGGTGTTGGAGATCGAGTAGTTCATGTTGGCGATGCCGCCCTCATAGATGAGGTCGACGATCAGCTTCACCTCGTGGAGGCACTCGAAATAGGCCATCTCGGGGGCGTAGCCGGCTTCCACCAGCGTCTCGAAGCCGGCGCGGATCAGCTCCACGAGGCCGCCGCAGAGCACCACCTGCTCGCCGAAGAGGTCGGTCTCGCACTCTTCCTTGAAGGTGGTCTCGATGACGCCGGCGCGGCCGCCGCCGATGGCGGAGGCGTAGGAGAGGCCGAGGTCATGGGCGTTGCCCGAGGCATCCTGGGCGATGGCGATGAGGGTCGGCACGCCGCCGCCGCGCTGGTACTCCGAGCGCACGGTGTGGCCGGGGCCCTTGGGGGCGACCATCAGCACGTCGAGGTCCTTGCGGGGCTCGATGAGGTTGAAGTGGACGTTGAGGCCGTGGGCGAACAGCAGCGCCGCGCCGTGCTTCATGTTGTCCGCGAGGCTCTCGCGATAGATGTCGCCCTGCAGCTCGTCGGGGGTGAGCATCATCACCACGTCGGCGATCTTGGCGGCCTCGGCGGGCGCCATCACCTTGAAGCCCTCGGCCTCGGCCTTCTTGGCGGAGGCGGAGCCGGGACGCAGGCCGATGATGACATCCTTCACGCCCGAGTCGCGCATGTTGAGCGCGTGGGCATGGCCCTGGCTGCCATAACCGATGACGGCGACCTTCTTGCCCTTGATCAGGTTCAGGTCGGCGTCGCTGTCGTAATAAACGCGCATCGTGGTCTCCTTATGGGCGTTATCTCGAATTGGGGGATGGCCGCGGCTCCTTTGCACCGGATCGCGGCAAATGAAAACAGGCGTTTCGCCCGGCACCGCTGCCGGCGAACGCCTGTTTCCGATTGGTCACATTGTCAGGCCGCGGCCCTCACATGGCTTCCGGGCCGCGGGAAATGGCCACCACGCCGGTGCGCGCCACCTCCACGAGGCCCAGGGGCTCCATGAGCCAGGCGAACTGGTCGATCTTGTCCGACTTGCCGGTGATCTCGAACACGAAGCTCTCGCGCGTCGCGTCGATGACGCGGGCGCGGAAAGCCTCGGCCAGCCGCAACGCCTCGCCGCGGGCATCGCCCACGCCGCGCACCTTCACCATGGCGAGCTCGCGCTCCAGCGCCGACGCTTCCACGGTGAGGTCGCGCACCCGGTGGACGGGCACGAGGCGGTCGAGCTGGTTCTTGATCTGCTCGATCACCATGGGCGTGCCGGTGGTGACGATGGTGATACGCGAGAGGTGCCCCTCGTGGCTCACCTCGGACACCGTGAGGCTGTCGATGTTGTAGCCGCGGCCGGAGAACAGGCCGATGACGCGCGCCAGCACGCCCGGCTCGTTGTCGACCAGGACGGAGAGGGTGTGGCGCTCGATGGGCTCTTGGGTGTTGGGCATGGATGTCTCGGATGGACAGGCGTGAAGACGCCGGAAAGAGGCTCCCTCTCCCCTTGCGGGAGAGGGTTGGGTGCGGGGGTTAGGTCCGTCTGGCCAGCGCCGGGCAGCTCCGCCCGGCGGCTTCGCGCCTCACACCAGCATCTTGCCCTCGTCGGTGATGGCCTCGTCGAGATCGATCGCCATGTCGCCGAGGATCATCTCGTTGTGGGCGCGGCCCGAGGGGATCATGGGGAAGCAGTTTTCCTGCTGGTCCACGATGCAGTCGAAGATCACCGGCCGCTTGATGGCGATCATCTCCTCGATGGCCGCGTCGAGATCGGACGGCTTGTCGCAGCGGATGCCCACGCCGCCGTAGGCGTCGGCGAGCTTCACGAAGTCGGGCAGCGCCTCGGAATAGGAGTGCGAGTAGCGCGCGCCGTGCAGCAGTTCCTGCCACTGGCGCACCATGCCCATGTACTTGTTGTTCAGGATGAAGATCTTCACCGGCAGGTCGAACTGCACGGCGGTCGACATCTCTTGCATGTTCATGAGGATGGAGGCCTCGCCGGCGATGTCGATGCACAGGGCGTCGGGATGCGCCTTCTGCGCGCCGATGGCGGCGGGCAGGCCGTAGCCCATGGTGCCGAGGCCGCCGGAGGTCATCCAGCGGTTCGGCTCCTCGAAGCGGAAGAACTGCGCCGCCCACATCTGGTGCTGACCCACCTCGGTGGAGATGTAGACGTCCTTGTCCTTGGTGAGATTGTAGAGCCGCTCGATGGCGTACTGCGGCTTGATGATCTCGTCCGAGTGCCGGTAGGCGAGGCAGTTGCGCCCCCGCCAGCGGTCGATCTGCGCCCACCACGCATCCAGCGCCGCCTTGTCCAGCTTCAGGCCGCGCGCCTTCCAGGCGGCCAGCATGTCGGCGAGCACGCGGGTGCAGTCGCCGATGATGGGCAGGTCCACCTTGACGTTCTTGTTGATGGACGAGGGGTCGATGTCGATGTGGATCTTCTTGGAGCCCGGCGCGAAGGCGTCGAGGCGGCCGGTGATGCGGTCGTCGAAGCGCGCGCCGATGCAGACCATCACGTCGCAATCGTGCATGGCCATGTTGGCTTCATAGGTGCCGTGCATGCCCAGCATGCCCAGCCACTGGCGGTCGGCCGCCGGATAGGCACCGAGGCCCATGAGGGTGGAGGTGACGGGCACGCCGGTGAGGCGGGCCAATTCGCGCAGGATGCGGCTCGCCTCGGGGCCGGAATTGATGACGCCGCCGCCGGTGTAGAAGATCGGCTTCTTGGCGCCGGCCAGCATCTCCACCGCCGCCGCGATCTGCGGCGCCTCGGCGTCGAGCTTCGGACGGTAGGTCTTGTGCTGGATGTTCTCCCGGCCGACGTAGGTGCCGGTGGCGAACTGCACATCCTTCGGGATGTCGACGACCACCGGGCCCGGCCGCCCGTTCTGGGCGACGTAGAACGCCTCATGCAGCGTGCGCGCGAGGTCGTTCACGTCCCGCACCAGGTAATTGTGCTTGGTGCAGGGGCGGGTGATGCCGACCGTGTCGCATTCCTGGAAGGCGTCGTTGCCGATGAGGTGGGTTGCCACCTGCCCGGTGATGCAGACGATCGGGATGGAATCCATCAGCGCGTCGGTGAGGCCGGTGACGGCATTGGTGGCGCCGGGGCCGGAGGTGACGAGCACGACGCCGACCTTGCCGGAGGAGCGGGCATAGCCCTCGGCCGAATGCACCGCCGCCTGCTCGTGGCGCACCAGGATGTGCTCGATGTGGTTCTGGTGGAACAGCGCATCGTAGATCGGCAGCACGGCGCCGCCCGGATAGCCGAAGATGTGCTCGACGCCCTGGTCGGCGAAGGCCTGGATCACCATCTCGGCGCCGGTCATCTGCTTGCTCATGGTCCAACTCCCTGCGGGATGCTCTCGGTCCCGGCCGGCGCGCTTCGCCGGACTTTTATCCTTGTCTCCGCCCGGCCTGCGGCCCGGCTCGATCCCCGATTCCGCGCCGGCGCCCCGGCTCAGAAACGACGAAGGGGCCCGAAGGCCCCTCGTCACGCGCCACCTCATTCGTCACGGCCTTCAGGCCGGACGGAAAGTGGCGCGCCACCCTACGAGAAGAATAATGATCTTGCGCATGTCCGCGCCGTCCCTTTCAAAAGTTGCGCGAAACTACCCATGCGCAGGAGGATCGTCAAGCGCCGATGCACTCCGTTAGGGAATGCGTGGTAGCTTTCCGCAGCTTCCGCCGTGATATTGCCCAAAGTTGGGGGTCTGTATATCAAACCTGCGGTCCCGAAGGATCCCGATGAGGAGGGGCGCTGCCTCATGAAGAAGTTCACGCTCGCGATTTCGGCCACTCTCCTCGCGACGGTGTTGTCTGCCGGCGCCGCGCTGGCGGATTGCCAGACGGATGTCGCCTCCGTGCGCGGTGAACTGGAAGAGAAGGGCAAGGCCCTGCAGTCGATCGTGAACAAGAAGGAAAAGAACCCGCAGGTCCTCTGCCCCGCGTTCCGCGCCTATGCCGCGGCCGAGCAGAAATGGGTGAAGTTCCTGACCGACAACAAGGATTGGTGCCAGGTTCCGCAGCAGGCCATCGATACGGCCGCCGCCTCCAACAAGAAGACCGTCGATCTGCGCAACAAGATCTGCGAGGCCGCGGCCAACGGTGCGACCGGCGTCGAGGGCGGCGGCGGCAAGCCCCCGCCGCAGGGCTCCATGTCCAGCGCGCTGGGGATCACCACCGGCTACAGTATCGATGCCGGAAAGAACACGGGCGTCTTCGGCACCCTCAACGGCAATGCGCTGAAGTGAGGTCGCCCGATTGAGTTCCCGCGAAGGGGCGTCCGCCCCGCCGATCGCCGATGCCCCACGTGGTAACTGGGTGGAGCGCCTTGCCCCTGGACCGGTGCGTCCCTACCTGCGACTCGCGCGAATGGACCGGCCCATCGGATCATGGCTCCTGCTCCTGCCCTGCTGGTGGTCCACGGCGCTCGCGGCCATCGCCAATGACGATTCCTACCCCTCGGTGAAGCTGCTCGTGCTGTTCGCCATTGGCGCAGTAGCCATGCGTGGGGCGGGCTGCACCTGGAACGACATCCTCGATCGCAAGATCGACCGGCAGGTGGCGCGCACCCGCGGCCGGCCCATCGCGTCCGGGCAGGTGAGCGTCCCCGCGGCCTTCGCCTTCCTCGTGTTCCAGGCCCTCGTCGGCCTCGCGGTGCTGCTGTCGCTGCCGCATTTCGCCATCGTCACCGGCATTGCCTCCCTCGGCGTGGTGGCCGTCTATCCGCTGATGAAGCGCGTCACATCCGTGCCCCAGCTCATCCTCGGCATCGCCTTCTCCTGGGGGGCACTGATGGGCTGGGCGAGCGTGATGCGCACCATCGCCGATCCCGCCCTGCTGCTGTTCGCCGGCTCGGTGCTGTGGGTGTTCGCCTACGACACCATCTATGCCCATCAGGACAAGGAGGACGACGCCATCGTCGGCGTGCGCTCCACGGCCCTGCTGTTCGGGCGCAGCACGGGCCTTGCGGTGTCGCTGTGCTACGCGCTGGTGGTGTTCTTTTTCGCGGCGGCGCTGATGTCCGTGCCGGTGGGGCCGTTCGCCTATCTCGGCCTGATCGGCTTCGCGGTTCACCTGTGGCTGCAGGTGCGCCGGCTCGACATTGATGATCCCGAGCGCTGCCTCGCGGTCTTCAAGTCGAATCGCGAT